>CAMVAG010000040.1 GCA_947165405.1 uncultured Selenomonadales bacterium | reverse complement strand
GGCAATTCCTCTTGAGTGTCTTTCAAGTCTTGCGGAATTTCTTTAACCTCGTCGGGTGTGTCCGATTCAACTTGCGGCAATTCCTCTTGAGCCTCTTTCAAATCTTGGACGCCCTGTTTAATCTCGTCAAGCTTTGCGTGTATTTCATTGAGCGTCGCGCCGAAATTTTTTCCTCCCGGTCGCGAAGGCGTCCTTGCTTGCGTTCGGTTTGCGGCTCTATATCTCGGCTGTGTGCTCTGCGAAACTGTTCGCGGCGACGAGGCCGTTTGATTCGGTGCCATCATTATCATGTTTACGTTGTTTGCCATTTTGCCTCACCTCTCTCGAAAGTTTATCGAATATTTTTCCCCTGCAATTAAACTTTACTCTCGCCGCAAAAAAATTTTTACACCGCGCAGATAATTTGATAGAATACCAAAAATGTTTTAAAGAAGGTGTTCGCTGATGGGTCTGAAGACCAAATCGATTTTGGCAGTCAATGCGATTGTAATTGTCGCGTGTGTGCTCATGGGAATCATCGGCTACTTTCGTGCGGAAGAAGGTTTCGCCAAAGCTCTGGAAATGAAAGCCGCCGCCGATGTTCAATCGCTCACGGAAATTGTAAACAATCGCTACTACGGCGATTGGCATTTGCAAAACGGAATTCTTTTCAAAGGCGCGCAACAGATTGACGGCGTGAACGAAATCGCCGATTTTTTAAGCAACATTTGTAACGGCAAGGTCACGATTTTCAACGGCGACACCCGCGTTATAACGACCGTCAAAGATTCTGCAGGCAATCGGCAAGTCGGCACGAAGGCCTCCGAAGCCGTCATTGACAACGTAATAACTCAAGGAAAATTTTTTGTCGGCAAGGCGTCTGTCATGGGCGAAGACCACTACGCTGCTTATCAACCGATTAAAGACGCGACGGGCAAAACAATCGGGATGCTCTTCGTCGGTATCAGCGTTCACGAAATGGACGCGGTCACCGATAATTTGATTTTGTCGATTGCATTGGCGGTCGTCGTGATTGTGATTCTTTGCGGCTTGGCGTCGAATTTTTTTATCGGCAAAATGGTCAGGCAAATCGAGGAAGTCGGCGGCGCGATGAAAAAAATTTCCGGCGGCAACTTGCGAATTAATGACTTGGAAATTAAATCGGACGACGAACTCGGAGCTTTGTCGGAGAGCGTCAACGATATGAAGATTCGCCTCAAAAATCTTTTGACGAAAATCGCGGAGTGTTCGGAACGCGTCGTGGCCTCAAGCGAAGAACTTACTGCCGGCACTCAACAAACAAACGAATCGATTAACCTCGTCGCGCAGAGCATGGAAGTTTTGTCAAGCGGCACCGCCGAACAGGAAAAGACAATCGGCAAGCTTGAAGAAAAAATTCAAGACATGCACGAACGAATGGACGACTTGCGCGCAACGGCTAAGGACATGGAACAAATCGCCCTCGACAGCGCGAACAACGCGACACTCGGCAAAGAGAAAGTCGACGTTGCCATTGCCGTCATGAAAAATATCGCGGAACAAGTCAGCTCTTCGGCGCAGGTTATCGGCGAACTCGGCAGGCGTTCGGATGAAATCGGGCAGATTGTCGGGACAATTTCGGGCATTGCAGGTCAGACGAATCTTTTGGCATTGAACGCGGCAATCGAGGCGGCGCGTGCCGGTGAACAAGGTCGAGGCTTCGCGGTCGTTGCGGAAGAGGTTCGTAAGCTTGCCGAACAATCGGGCGAGGCATCGGATAAAATTGCAAAGCTTATCGCCACCGTTCAAGCCGATACAAATTCCGCCGTCGAATCAATCGAACTTGGCAATCAAAGCGTCAAAGACGGCATTCAATCTGTTGCGGAGACGGGCGCGGCTTTTGTCGGGATTGAAACTCAAGCGGCGAAACTCAACACGAACGTTGCCAAAAGTCTTGAAGATATTATCGCCGTCGACGCGAGCAACAAGGAAATTATTTCGGCGGTCGAGCACGTCAAAGAAATTGCAATTCGTTCGAGCGACAATGCCTCTTCCGTCAGAGCGGCGACGCAAGAGCAAACGGCTACGATGCAGGAAGTTGCCGACGCGAGCAAAACTCTTTCCGAACTTGCAAACGACATGCACGGCGAAGTTGCTCAATTCAAATTGTAAGGAGAAAAAATTTTGAGCGTTGCAATCAAAGCGGAGCACCTCACAAAAATTTATAAAATCTACGACAAGGACATCGACCGGCTAAAGGAGACGTTCCACCCTTTCCACAAAAGATACAGCCGAGATTTTTACGCGCTCAATGATATTTCATTTGAGATACGGCGCGGCGAAAATATCGGGCTTGTCGGCAAGAACGGTGCGGGCAAGTCGACGCTGCTGAAAATTATTACGGGCGTCCTCACTCCCAGCGGCGGCACTTTGGAAGTCAACGGAAGAATTGCCTCGCTGTTGGAACTCGGCGCGGGCTTCAATCCCGAAATGACCGGCGTCGAAAACATTTACATGAACGGACTTTTAATCGGGCACAGCCGCGAGACTATGGACGCCAAGATTGATGACATTATCGCCTTCGCGGACATCGGCGACTTCATTAATCAACCCGTCAAAACTTATTCGTCGGGCATGTTCGCACGCCTTGCCTTCGCCGTCAATGCCTTCGTCGAGCCGGATATTTTGATTGTCGACGAGGCTTTGAGTGTCGGCGACGCATTCTTTCAAAGCAAGTGCATGGATAAAATGCGTTCGATGATTCAAGGCGGCGTCACGGTTATTTTCGTCAGCCACGATACTTTTGCCGTGAAAAATCTTTGCGAACGGGCTTTCCTCATGCAGAACGGAAAAATTTTAATGGACGCGCCCGCCAAAGAAGTCGTTGAAGTTTATCGGAACATGCTCGTCGAATCACGCGGCGAATTGACGGGAGCCCAAGCGCAATTTCAAAACAATCTTGCCGATAATCTGCGCGGCGACAAAAAAAATTTCGACGAAGAAAATTTTTCCGTCGAAAGTCTCGAACGCGGCAGAGATATTTTCATGAAGAACGCAACCTATCAGCGCGGCGGCGACGGTCGAGCGGTCTTCGAAAATGTTCAGCTCCTCAACTTGGGCGGCGAACTCATCAACGAGGTTATCTTCGGGCAGGAAGTTATCTTGCGCATGATTGTCCGTTTCAAAAAATATATTCCGTTTCTCGGCATGGGCTATCACATTCGCAACGCAACAGGCATTGATTTGGTTTACACCGATTCGCGCTTCAACGACACAAAGGCTATCGTCGACGGCAGCGCGGGCGAGGTCTACGTCATCGATTGGAAATTCAAAGTCGAATTGCGGCAAGAGCTTTACGATATTGCCTGCGTCATTTCCTCGCCCGTCGACGAAACTTTAAGCTCCGTTGAAATGTGTGACTTCATTCCCTGCGCAATTCAATTCCAAGTCGTCAGCCCGAACGCCTATTTGAGTTTGTCGGGCGGCTACGTTCATTGGCACAACGATTTAACCGTTCGCCGCGTCGATACGAAAAATATTTGATAAAAAAATTTTTTTCGGGTATAATAAACTGAATAAAATATGGAGGCGAAATTTTTGTGGAGACTTCTGAAGTGGAAAAGTTCAACATTAAAAATTTTCTCTCGACAAAAGGCGCGGCGATTGTGGCGGCGACGGTGGCGGTCGTCGGCGTCGGTTCATTGGCAGTTTCAAATTCGGTGGCGGACGGAAATAAAATTGTACCGGGTGTAAGTTCGGAAGGTCAACCAATCGGCGGCATGACCAAGACTGCGGCAGAAAAATTTTTCACGAACGTTGCCGCGCAGAAAATGCATAAGCTCACTTTTCGCTACGAGGGCGAAGAATTTGTTATCACACCCGAAGAAATTAATTTGACACCGCTGGTCGACAAGGCGACGCAAGAGGCTTTCGGCTACGGGCGCGGCGGCTCGACAATCGGCAACTTCAACGAACAAATTCGTTGCGTGCTCAACGGGCGCAATGTAAAACTCAATGCCGAATACGATTCAACGCTCCTCGACGAAAAACTTTCCGAAATCGCCGCACATATTAATCGCGACCCCGTCAATGCCGTTTGCAGATTTTCGGGCGACGTGATTGAAAAAATTCCCGGCGTCATCGGTAAGAGATTGAACACCGCAGAACTTGCCGAGAATTTGAAAGCCCCGCTTACGACGCTCAACTTACCGACGGGTATAATCGACTTGAAGCCCGAAGACATTCAACCTTTCATAACGACGGAGGACATTGCCGCCATAGATTCGGTTATCGGCTCTTTCAGCACTTATTATTATCCCGGCGACAGAGGCGACAACATTTGGCTTGCCGCAAACGCCATTACCGATAAGCTCGTGAAAAGCAGCTGGACGTTTTCTTTTAATGACACGGTCGGCGAACGCACTTGGGGAAACGGCTACAAAGTCGCGGGCGTGATTATCAACGGACGACCTGCCGAAGATTACGGCGGCGGTGTCTGTCAAGTCAGCTCGACTCTTTACAACGCTGTGCTTTTGGCGGGACTCACTCCCACCGAACGCACGCCGCATTTCTATCAATCGACCTACGTCGCGCCCGGCAGAGATGCCACCGTCGCCGACGGCTATCTTGATTTCAAATTCCGAAATGATTTTCCGCACAACGTCTATCTTATCGCGGAGGCTTACGGCTCGACTTTGAGCGTTTACGTTCTCGGCACGAAGGCGGACTTGGGCGGCGCGGATATTGCAATCGAACGCGAGGGCTCGGATATGCGACCGTCGATTTATCGCGTGTGGTACAGCGGCAACGACGTTATCAAGAGCGAATTTTTGCACACCGACGTTTACGAATTACCCAAGCCCAGATTGGAACAGGAGACGCCGCTTTGATTAATCGAATTATCTTTCCCGCTCAATCGGCGGGATTTTTTTTGCCCGTTTATGCTGAAACCGTTCCGCCCTTGAGTTTTAACAACATAAACCGATTTATCCGCCGTCGAAAAAATTTCCGAGTAATTTTTTTTCGAGCCGTTGAAAATCGAAATGCCGACGCTCGCAGAAAGATTTAATTCCTTGCCGGGAAAATTTAAATCGGTCGCCATTTTTAAAATCGCTTCGGCTTTTTCCGATACGTCTTCCGCGTCACGAATATTTTTCATCAGCACAACAAATTCATCGCCGCCGAACCTGCCAATCAAATCTTCCGATTCAAAAATCTTTTGAAGTTTATCGGCGAACGTTTTTAAAATTAAATCGCCGAATTGATGCCCGTGCGTGTCGTTGGCTTCTTTGAAGTGGTCGAGGTCAATGACGAAAAGAGCCGCCGATTTATCTTCCGCGAGGGCTTCAATGTATTCGGAACAAATATTTTCGAAAGTGATTTTATTCAAAAGCGCGGTGAGCTTGTCAATTTCGGCGTTGCGCTTGTAAAAATCTCGTGACGTGCTCAATTGACGATTTATCTCTTTAATTTTTTCCAAGTCGAGAGCAATGCCGCGAAGTTTCATCAGCTCGGTAACGTCGTTAATCAAAATTATTATCCCTTGCGGCTTGGAATTAAACTTTAACAACGAAGTCCTTATTTGCAGATATTTAATCTCCGCGCCGGTGAAGTATTGCACAATTTTTTCGTGCTTGTGATTTGAATCGTAAATGACTTCCAAAATTATTTGATTAAAGTCGTCGTTTTCGCTGTGTTCAAAAAAAGCTTCCGCAAAAGTTTTATTGACCAGCTCGGATTCTTTCTTATCGAGAATTTCCAATGTCGCCGGATTGACGTACGAAATCTTTCCTTTTTGAACATAAACCACGCCGGCGGAAATGTCATGCAAAATTTCTCTGTGAATCAAAAACATTTTGTCCTGCATGATTTTCTCCTCAATCATTTTTTATTGCAGTTTATCACCTGTCTTTGACGTTGGCAATTTTAAACGGCAAAATCATTTTCAAACGAAATTTTTATGTTATAATGGCGAAAAAATTTGGGGGCAGTATCATGAAAAAAAAAGTTGCCGTTGCCATGAGCGGAGGCGTTGACAGCTCGTTGACTGCGGCAATTTTACTTTACAAAGGATTTGATGTTGTCGGCGTGACGATGCTTTTAGATGACGAAAAAAATTTTTCCGACGCTCAAAAAGTTTGCGAACACTTGGGCATAAATCATCACGTTGCCGACTTCAGAAAAATTTTTCGTGACAAGGTTGAAAATTATTTCGTCGAAGAATATCTGCGCGGGCGCACGCCAAACCCCTGCGTCCGTTGCAATCGCGAAATTAAATTCGGTAAGCTCTTCGACTTCGCGGAATATATCGGTGCAGATTTTTTGTCAACGGGTCATTACGCGAGGATTATCTTCGAGGACGGGCGATTCAAATTAAAGAAAGCCCTCGACCTCAAGAAAGACCAATCGTATGTCCTCTACAACTTGACGGCGGAGAAGCTTGCGAAAATTATTTTGCCGCTCGGAGAATTTTCAAAAGTTGAGACGCGCAACCTTGCAGAGAAATTAAATTTGCCCGTCGCGAAAAAACCCGACAGCCAAGAAATTTGTTTCGTGCCCGGTGACGATTACAAAAATTTTATCGCGAACCGTGAGCCCGAAGCTCAAGCGTTGCAGGCGGGCGAAATTATTTCTTCGGACGGAAAAATTTTGGGCAAGCACAACGGCGTTGCGAATTACACAATCGGTCAGCGCAAGGGCTTGGGTATCGCCGCGCCTCAACCGCTCTACGTCACGCGCCTCGACGTTGCAAATAAAAAAGTCGTCGTCGACGCGGGCGAAAAACTTTTTTCAAAGACTTTGACGGCTCACGAGGCACATTGGATTTACAAGCCGACGCTTCCGAAAATTTTGCAAGCCAAGATTCGTTACGGCTCAAAATTTTCCGAGTGCACCGTTGCAGAGGAGGAAAATTTTTTGCGCGTGACTTTCAACGAACCGCAACGAGCAATAACGCCGGGACAATCGATTGTCTTCTACGACGGCGAGGAAGTTTTGGGCGGCGCGATTATTAATTAGGAATTAGGAATTAGAAATTTGAAACCGATTCCTAAGGAGGAAAAATGATTCACTTAAAAGACGTGACGAAAATTTATAAGGATAACAATGTCCTCGCGCTCGACAAGGTCAGCCTCGACATTGAGCGCGGCGAATTTGTTTTTATCGTCGGCACTTCGGGCAGCGGCAAGTCGACGCTCATGAAACTTTTGATGCACGAGGAAGTTGCAACGAGCGGCAGTATCGTCGTCAACGGCAAGGACGTGACTAACCTTAAGCCGAAAGAAATTCCCTACTTGCGTCGAAATCTCGGCGTCATCTTCCAAGATTATCGTCTGCTTGAGGACAAGACCGTTTATGAAAATGTCGCCTTCGCAATGCAGGTTATCGAGGCTCCCCGCCGAATCATGCAACGCTCCGTCAACACCGTGCTTGACATCGTCGGCTTGCGCGATAAGTTCAAAAGTTTTCCGGCGCAACTTTCCGGCGGCGAACAACAACGCGTTGCCATTGCCAGAGCGATTGTCAACGACCCGCGCATTGTCATTGCCGATGAACCGACGGGCAACCTTGACCCGGAAACAAGTTGGGACATAATGGACATCTTTCAGCGAATCAACGCGGCGGGCACGACGATTGTCATGGCGACGCACGATAAAACTATCGTCGACCAAATGCAGCGGCGCGTTATCGCAATCGCGGGCGGCAAAATCACTCGTGACGAGGCGCGCGGCGTCTACTCCGAAAATCAACCGCAACAGCCTCCGCCTATCAACAGATTTTTTTAAGGTGAGTGTCATGCAAAAAGGATTCGCGACGTTTGAAATTATCTGCGTGATATTTATAATCGCGGTGCTCATGTCCGCCGCCATTCCCAACGCCGTCCGCATGATTGACAGAGCCGCGCTTGACTACGAGACAAAAAAACTTTACACCGATTTGAGGTTTGTGCAATCTTTCGACAGAATGACTTATATGCAAGACAGCCATTTTAAGACCTTCGATGACGAATCGGTTAAACTGGTCGTTTATCCCGATCGTTACGTCTTTGAAAAAAATGCCATGTACGAAATTTATTCCGAACATTATTTTTCATATGGCGTGACTGCTGCCAAAAGAAAAGGCACTGACGTTTGGCAAATTAAATTCGACGACATGGGCAAGCCGAAAAATAACAAAGATGAGGCGATAAGCGACAGCTTGAATTTAATTTCGAGGCGCGGCAAAAAAAATTCTATCGTCTTTGACAGTGTCGGAAGATTTCGCGGCGGGCTTGAAGAATGAACAGCTTAAAAAATCAACGCGGCTTCATGTTGCTCAATGTGATTATCTTGACGCTGATAACTTCCTTTGCCGCAATGATTTTGCTCAACGCCGCACCGCGAATAAAAAATCCTCAAGCCGCAATCCGATTGACGGCGATTCATTTGGCGAACGAAAAATTTGCGTTGATTGAGAGCAAGGCGGCTTCGGGTGTGTTCGATTTGAATTGCCCGATAAACTCCGAAGACTTGACGACGGAAAATTTCAGCGAAGGCAATCAGATTGAGTTCACCGTTTCGACGACCGATAACCCAAGCGGCAATTTGCATCGCGTCACGGTCAAAGTCGAGTGGACTGTCGAAGGGCGCAAAGATTTTGTTGAAGTGGAAAGGACGATTCGCGTTGTTGAATAAAAAATTTTCCGGCGGCGGTTTCGTGTTCGCAGAGTTCGCGATAGCCTTGCCGCTTTTAATTTTATTGGGCTGGGGTTTGGCGACGGTCGGCATGAAAATTTTTTACTTGGGAAAAATTCAACTTGCCGATTACGTTTTGGAAGAGGAAGTTCACGACGTTTTGTCGCGATTGGTTTACGACGCCCGCGCCGCCAAAAGTCTCGAAGCCGTGAACGGAGCACCCTTGTTGACTTTCACTTACCGCACGATTAAAGAGAGCAACGCAATCGACGGCGTTATCTTGTCAAGTTCGGAGGAACGCGTTTATGTTCTTGCCGGCGGTCTCGGCAAGGAAGGCTCGAAAATAAATTACAAGAGGATTGAGGAATATCTCGGCAATCCGATAACGGGCGACAATTATTTCGGGCAGACGCGTGTCACTCAATTTGAATTCAAAAAGTTTGACGATAAAGTTTTGCATGTGACGCTTGAAATGCAAAGCGAGGTTACGGGTCACAAAATAAAAATGAGCACGGCGGTCTACATGCCGGGCTGCGAAAGTTTTTATGTTTATTGAGGCGACTATGAAACAAAAAGGATTCGCGACGATTTTCGGCTTGTGTTTGATATTAATCCTCGCGTTGGTTGTCAAAGGAATTCAAGAGGCGGAGGCGAATCACGCCCGCGAAGTTTTGAATTTTGAAATGGAGCAAATGCTTCAAAGCGCGGCGGAAAGCGGCATTGTCGAGGTTGTGGAGACAGGCACTTTTAAATCTGCAAAAGAAATTAAATTTAATGAGACAACGATAAAAATAAAAATTGACGTTAAGCAAGCCGACGGGAAAATTTACATAAAGAAAAAAGGTTATGACGGAGTTTATCTGATGAGTTATGCCTCGACCGAAAGTCCTTTCTTGACAAAAAAAATTTATCGCCGCGCCTATGGTTATGTCCTCGACGCAGACGACAGAAAGAAAATTTATTTTATGGAGTTGCCGACGCAATAAAATTTATTCGTAGCGCAGAGCCTCTATCGGGTCGAGGCGGGCGGCCTTGCGCGCAGGCAACATCCCGAAAAATATTCCGACGAACAAAGCAAAGCCGAAACTTGCGGCAATGCTCAAGCTGCTGATAACCGTCGTGAAGCCGCCGAATTTTGAAATCAACTGCGCGGCAACCACGCCGATAAGAATTCCGATAATCCCGCCGATAACGCTGATCATCGTCGACTCGATTAAAAATTGGAGCATGATATTTGAATACGTCGCGCCGATAGCTTTGCGGATTCCGATTTCCCGCGTGCGTTCGGTGACGCTTGCAAGTGTTATGTTCATAATGCCGACGCCGCCGACAATCAGCGAAATGCCGGCAATCGCGCCGAGCAAAAGAGTTATCATTGTCGTTGAGGAATTCATCATTTCCATTAAGCTTGTCAAGTTGCGAACGTTGAAATCGTCTTCCGCGCCCTCTCTGATTCTGTGACGCTGTCGCAAAAGTTTTTCAATGTTGCTTTGAACTTCGTCCATTTTGTCGGCGTCTGAAACTTGAACGTTGATAGAGCGGACGTAAGTCACGCCGATTAATCTTTCTTGCGCGGTCGTCAAGGGAATCAAAACAACGTCGTCTTGGTCTTGCCCGCCGCTGGATTGTCCTTTGCTTTCAAGCACGCCGATAATCGTATAAGGCGCGTTGCCGATACGAATTTTTTTGCCGACGGGATTGACGCTCTCAAAAAGATTCGCCGCGACGGTCGAGCCGATAACCGCGACGCGATTGCGAACATCAACATCGTGTTCGCTGAAAAAAAGCCCGCTCTTAATTTCCAAAGACTGAATCGCGACGTATTCGGGGATAACGCCCGTGACTGTCGTGTTCCAATTTTCGTGACCGTAAACGACTTGATAACTGCCCTGCACGGTCGGCGAAACGTATTCGACATTTTTAATTTTGTTTTTAATGGCTTCGGCGTCGTCGTAAGTCAAAGTTATCACGGAGCCTGCCGCGCCACGCATTCCGCCGCGATTGGCACTGCCGGGCATGACGATTAACATATTTGAACCGAGCCTCGAAATGTTATCGAGGATATTTTTTTTGACGCCCATGCCGACGCTAACCAGAGCGATAACGCTTGTCACGCCGATTATCACGCCCAGCATCGTCAAAAAGGTTCGTAATTTGTTCGCGCCCAGACTAAGCCACGCCATTTTTAAAAGTTCGGTAAAAAGCATTTGAATCACCAAAAAATTTTTCAAGCCGCCTCGCCAAGCAATATGTAATTACCGATTCGGCGGCGGATTAAAAAAATCTCTCTATGCCGTGAACATACGGCGTAAGATTTGCAAGATGGAAAAGGAAAATCGGATAGGAAGCGTTCTCTCCCAAATGTTTTTTAAAGACTTTCTCAACTACTTGACGCACTTCGAGAGGAATGGTGCCGTTACGATAAAAGTTCCGTGTTCTAATCCACTCGTTGGTCATCATATTAAACATTTTTGCTTTAACAAAGTCGCCGAATTCCGGATGTTCTCTGAATATCTCAAAATCGGCGGCATACATGTCAAAACATTCGCCTATGCCAAACAAACCGTTTAAAAATCGTTCAAGACCTTTAATGGAATAAAGTGCCGTTTTTGAATTTGAATTGTTGTTGCTCAGCGAATCCGGTGAATTTCGGTAAATGTAGTAAGTAACAGGCGTTTTGACGTAGACTTTAGCCAACAAGAGCCACCACAAACAGTAGCCGGCAGTGTCTATTAAAACTCTGTGCTCTAAAACGAATTCTCGTCTGTAAAGTGTGTATGGACGATCTCCGAAAGCCCCTGTGGAATATACCCATTCCTCGAATCGTGAAACCTGATCGTCGGGCATAAGTGTTATTTTGTCGACAGGTTTTGGTTCAGCGGACATAATTTGCAAGGTCGTGCCCTTTTTAATGACGCCGCCGGGAGGAGACTTTAAAAATTTTATAGTGTGAACTATATCGGCGTTGTAAGTTTCGGCGGTATCCCAAAAATATTGGAGGGCGTGCGGCAAATACATATCGTCGCTGTGCAAAACCGCCATATATTTTCCTAACGAATCCAGAAATAATTTTGTGACGGTAGGAAATTCGCCAATATTTTTTGCATTGCTTTTGAGCCTTATTTTGCCCGAAGAAATTTCTGCAGGATATTTTTCTTTGAGAAAATCAAGGGTGCCGTCGGTCGAGCCGTCGTCGCGAATGACAATTTCAAAATCTTGAAACGTCTGATTGAGCACGCTGTTGACGGCGTCCGCAATGTAGTGCTTGCGATTGTATGTGGGGATAAGAATAGAAATTTTCGGTAACCCCCCCCCCGTACTTACTGCCTTGTCGTTGTTATTCATAGAAAAATTCCTCCTTAAACAATATCGATAACTTCGCTTGAGCCTTTGGAAATGTCCATTGTGATTTGCCCGTCCTTGACGAGGATTTGACGGTCAGCGGCTTGCGCGATGTCGGGTTCGTGAGTGACGAGGATTATCGTCGAGCCGGTCTTGTGCAGGTCGCGAAAGATTTCCATAATTTCGCCCGTCGATTTCGTGTCGAGGTTGCCTGTCGGTTCGTCCGCCATGAGGATTGCCGGTTTCATTGCGATTGCGCGTGCGATTGCCACACGTTGCCGTTGACCGCCGGAAAGTTCGCCGGGCAAATGTTGTGCGCGGTCTTCGAGCGAAACTTTTTTCAGCGCGTCCATTGCCAACGAAAGTCTTTCCTTCGAACTCAAGCCCGCGTAGACTGCAGGGAGCGCAACGTTTTCCAAGCTCGTCAACTTCGGCAAGAGATTAAAATTTTGAAAGACGAAGCCGATTGTTTTATTTCTGATTCGTGCGAGGTCGTCGTCGGAAAGGCCGCTGACTTCCTGCCCCAAAAGTTTATAGGAGCCGACGGTCGGGCGGTCGAGGCAGCCGAGAATATTCATGAGCGTCGACTTGCCACTGCCCGAAGGACCCATCAGCGCGACGAATTCGCCCTCGTCAATCAGCAAGTCCACGCCGTTTAGTGCGGCGACCGTCTCCGAGCCCATTTTGTAAAGTTTTTTCACGCCCGAAATCGTCACGACGTTTGCCATAAAAATTTTCCTCTCAAACTTTTTGTATGAAGCGATTATAGGCAAAAAAAATAAATCCTGCAACTGCGCCCGCGACCTTGCAAAAAAATTTCATGCCAAAA
>CAMVAG010000039.1 GCA_947165405.1 uncultured Selenomonadales bacterium | reverse complement strand
TGATTTTTCCTGCAGAATTTTTCGGAATCTCTTTTAAAATTTTTACCTTAAACGCTGTCGGGTGAAGATTAATTTTTGAACTGAGATAAGAAATAATTTCATCGGTATATTTATCGTCCGTTACGAAAATATGCATCTCATCATCTTTTCCGCCGCAAGCCGTTTCAGTGAGATTAAATTTATCATAAAGAATATTTTCTACTTCTTGAAGATTAATCCGCTTGCCAAACATTTTCAAGAATCTTTTTTTGCGCCCGACGATTGTATAAAAACCGTCAGCGTCAAATTTCGCGAGGTCTCCGGTTTCAAGCCGTTTGTTCCGCTCGTCGCCCTTTATCAAGTCTTCGCCTTTATCGGCATAGCCCGGCGTCACATTATCGCCGTAATAAATCAATTCGCCGACAGTTTCTGGACTCGTGATAATTTTTCCTTCACTGTTTATGAGTTTAAATTTTCCGTGCGGAATCGCTATGCCCATGCAACCAATTTTTTCTAAAGATTTTTCGGGCGGAAGATAACCCATTCGCGCAGCAGCTTCGGCGGCACCGTACATCACAAAAAATTTTTTCTCGTTTTCTTTCGCGTATTCGGCAAATTTAAAATGTAATTTCTCGGAAAGTTTCCCGCCCGCTTGAGTAATTTTTTTCAGGGCGGGCAATTTCATGCGGAAAAATCTTAGTCGCTCCAACATCTCAAAAGTGTACGGGACGCCGTTAAAATTTGTGACTTCCTTTTCTTTCATCAATTGCCAAAATTCTTTTTGAAACAAAGTTTTTTTCGTCAAGACCAAAGACGCGCCAGAAAAAATATGCGTATTGAGTATCGACAAGCCGTAAACATAATGCAGCGGCAAATTTGTTATCGCCCGCTCGTGTTCGTCAATTCCCAGATATTCCAATATTGATTTTGTGTTGGAAAAAATATTTTCGTAACTTTGGCGCACAAATTTCGGACTTCCCGTCGAACCGGAAGTTGTCATGAGCAATGCCAATTCGTCGTTTAACGGGAAAGGATTTTTTTCAGCGGTGCTCAACAAAAAATATTCGTCGAGGCTCAAAACTTCCTCCAAGTCTGCATAATGTTCACGCAGTCTTTTCGGCAACAGCAAATATTTCGGTCGATAAAGGTCAATAAGTTTTTTCGCCGATTCCAAATTCAATTCAGCGTCGAGCATCGCAGGAACAATTTTTCGATTTATAAATTCGATATAACCTGCGACGGCGGCAGTTGAATTTTCCGCAAATAAAAAAACAAGGCAACGTTCATTAACGGCGTCGCCTATTTTTTTTGAAAGATCGGCAAGCTCACGATAACTGATTTCAGTCGATTCGGTAATCAATGCCGTGTTATTCTCAAACTTTTTTAAGTCAAACATTTTTTCTCCCTAAAGCTCCAAAAATTTTTTCTTGATAGCGGCGCATATTTTTTCGGCGGTCAATCCGTATTTATCCAACAAATATTCGTAACTTCCCGCCTTGCCGTAAGCGTCGGGGATTCCGATTTTCAGTTGCGGCGGCGAAGAAACTTTTTCGGAATTATGTTCGGCTATCGCGCTGCCCAACCCGCCGATAATCCCGTGCTCTTCTACACTGACGATAAGTTTTCGCCCGGCGGAATATTTATCGATTGTTTGAACGTCGAGCGGTTTTATCGTGTGGACGTTGACGACGGCGACCGAAATATTTTCTTCGGCAAGAATTTTGGCCGCCTTGAGTGAAGCATTAACCATTGTGCCCGCCGCAAAAATCGCAATGTCTGTGCCTTCTTGCAAAACTTCCGCCTTGCCAATTTGAAAATCGTAATCGTCTTTGTAGACTATCGGAACATTGGCAGCATCAACGAGGCGAATGTACATAGGATTTTTGGAATTAACGGCTGCTTCAGCAATTTTGACAGCTTCCAATGCGTCCGCAGGTACAACTACGGTCATATTGGGGATTGTCCGCAAAAGAGCAATATCTTCAACGGCATAATGCGTAGGGCCGGCAACGTTATTGCCAAGACCGCTGCCGCGTCCAACTAATTTTATCGGAAGATTCATGTAACCGAGATTCACACGGACTTGGTCAAAGCACCGCGTGCTGATAAAAGTGGAAAAAGCTACGGCAAAAACATTCAGCCCGACCTTTGCCATGCCTGCCGCGATTCCAATCATGTTTTGTTCGGCGATTCCCACGTTGTAAATTTGTTCCGGATGACTTTGTTGGAACTTTTCGAGATTGTTACCTTTAAACATATCGGCACAGATTATCACTATGTTGTTGTTCTTTTCAGCTTCTTTGGTAAGTTGAAAATAAAACGAACGGCGGATACCCAACATCGAAAAAGTTCTGATGTCACGTTTGTTGAACGCCATTTTAATTCACCGCCCTTCCGAGTTCCTGCATTGCCTGTTCGTATTGTTGCGGTGTCATGACGTTATGATGCCATATGTGATTGTTTTCCATGAACGAAACGCCCTTGCCTTTGACCGTGTGAGCAATCAACGCTTTAGGTTTTTCCTCGCGGCTCGTGCACAATGCCGAAAGACTTTCATACAACGCAGAAATATTGTGCCCGTCGACTTCCCGCGTTTCAAAACCGAAGGCAGAAAATTTTTTTGCAAGGTCGCCCAAGTTCATAATCTCATCGGTTTTGCCGTCACCTTGCACAGTGTTTTTGTCGACGATAACAATTAAGTTGCCAAGATTAAAATGCGCCGCACTCATTGCCGCTTCCCAATTTGAGCCTTCGTCCAATTCGCCGTCGCCCAGTATAACGAAAACGCGATTGTCAATTTTCTGTTTCCTGTAGCCGAGTGCCACGCCGACACCTTGAGAAAATCCCATGCCCAAACTGCCGCCCGAAAATTCGATTCCACGTTGAATATTCATTACAGGGTGTCCCGATAAATCTGATTCGTCGTTTTCAAAAGTTTTCAAGTCTTCAAGCGGAAAAAATCCCGTGTATGCCAGCGCGGTATAAAGTGCCAACACGGCATGTGCTTTGCTCATTATGATAATGTCACGCGGTTTTTTGTCGGGATTTTTTGGGTCAACGTCCATAATCCCGCCGTAAAGACAAGCCAAAATTTCAATCGCCGAAAGAGCTCCGCCGAAATGTGCCGCATTTTTTCCCGCGCCGTAACCCGTTTCGACAGCTGAAATGCGCATCTTTTTTGCAAGGCTTTCGATGTGATCCAAATCTGATTTTTTCAAACTCGTTGTCCTCCTTTCACTCGAATAACCTCGCCCGTCACGAAACTCGACAAATCGGAGGCCAAAAACAAAATCGCGCCGGCAACTTCTTTCGGATTTCCCCATCTTCCCAAAGTCGATTCTTTTATAAAATTTTCCGCAGCACCGTCGATATTATTGGCACGTCCCATGTCGGTGTCGGTTAATCCGGGCGCAACCGCATTGACGCGAATATTTTGCTTTCCAAGTTCGCGCGATAAATTTCTTGTGAAGCCAATCAAAGCCGCTTTACTTGCAGCGTACGAACAAAAACCCTCGTCGCCGTCAAAAGCCGCCATAGACGCAACATTTATGATACTGCCGGATTCCCGCATAAATTTCAAAACATATTGAGTCAGCTGAAGGGTCGCAAAAAAATTCACGTCAAACACTTCACGGATTTTATCAACGGGCGTCATTTGGAATGAACAAGCCGTCGGCGGACACATACCCGCGTTGTTGACGAGAACATCAATTTTCTTGCGCGTCTTGCGAATGGTCATCATTGCGCTTTTCATGGCTGCATTGTCACGCATGTCGAAGCAGAGCGGAATAATTTCCACGCCGTTTTTTTCCGACAAAGATTTTACGCGCTCGTTAAATTCTTCCGTCTCTTTTCTGACGCAGGCAAAAATGTCCGCGCCGTTTTCCGCAAATGTTTCCAATATCGCCTTACCGATGCCTCTGTTGCAGCCGGTTATCAAGGCGGTTTTACCTTTCAAGAGCAATTCAATCACTCCTTTATTTCGGAATAACGTACAAATCCAAACCGTACAAGTCAATAAACTCATGCTTGCGAAGGTAGAATTTGCAATCTTTGTAAATCGTCTTTATGAACTGCGGAATGGTTATCAAATCCTCTTTGCGATGATAAGCACTCAAAGCAAGCACGGGTTTAAATTTTTCCATTGTCTTTATCGCACCCTTTAAGGCATTCAACTCGGCACCTTCCACATCCATTTTTATTAAACTTATCGGACAGTCGCCGACCATGTTGTCGATGGCGTCGACTTCTACGGTGATATTGCCGTTTTCAGAAATGTTTGATCCCATGTCTCCGCGTTGCTCAAAGTGAAGCACGTCTTTTTTATTCCAGACTCCGCAGTTAAAGAGTTCGACATTTTTATAGCCGTTTTCGAGAATATGTTTTTTGAGCTTGGCGAAATTTTGCTTGTCGGGTTCTATGGCAAAAATTTTCGAGTAATTGCCGTGAGTGAAGGTAATGAAATCTGTTATGGTATCACCGTCGAAAGCTCCGCAATCAACATACCCTCCGTGAATATGTTCGCGGGTCAGCTCATTAAAATATTCGTCGGGAACCAATACATCTGCTATGTTGTTCCCGTCTTCCGTGACGTGAGTTTTTAAATAGGCGCACATGGTTTTTCTTGACTGTTCGTCTTCAAGCAGATTGTATGTCTCTTCAAACGCCGCTTGATTTTCATAAATAAATTCGCGAGAAACAGGCTCAACTTTTGGAAGCCAAGCATACTTTACAATACGCGTATCATTCAAAAATTCGTTAAATCGTTTTTGTTGAGCGGAATTGTCTGCACCGGATTTTGGGCCGAGAGCAAGCCAGAAGATATATTTTTTCCCTTGAGCGACAAGTTCCTCGAAATTAAAGACAGGACGACCGAGATAACTCTGATTCGGTTTGTAGTACTTTTCATCGACGGCATAACCGAAAATTTCCAAACCGTGTGCAACCAACTGATTTGTTACAAGCCTTGCGGCAACTCCCGCTCCGAAAATAATCACGGGCAAGTTTTGTGCCTTGATTTCTTCGATTCTGTCTTCAATGCTTTGCATGGTTTTCAATTCTTCAAAAAATTTTTTCAATGTAGTGCCTCCTCACTCGTGATAAACAATGCGCGACATTTGCCCGATTAAATCATAGCCGTCCCAGATAACACCAACGTCAAGAGCCTTGCCGACGGGTATAATCCTGTCAATGCCGCGCCACCGATTATTAACAACAATCTCGGCAAGTTCAAGCGGCGAAAAGCCGAAATAAGTCAAAGTCTGATACTTCTCATTCACAAAATCTTTCAATTCCTCAAGAGAGTCTACGTCATGTTCATAAAACAAACCGAACTTGCCGCGCAAATCTTCCAAGCCCTCAAAAAGCTCCGAAATGTCGGCACGGTACAAAACATTATTATTTTTGGTAAGCGTTCCGGTCTTCGGGAATTTTATCGCATTTTTACAAAAGTCCGTATACTTACCGGTTGCCTTTATCGGCGGGAAATCGTAGCGTTCGCCGGCAAGCTTTTCGACAGCCTCCCAAAAAATTTTTCGTCCTTTCGCGGTCGCGCTTTTCCGCCATAAAATTAATTGCGGTGACGAGCAAGCATTTTGGTCTGCCAAGTAAGTATCATTATAAAAATTCTGCGCAACTTTTACAATATCGCGTTCGTTTAAATTCTCCAAAGCTGCTTCGTCAAAAAGGGCAAGCGAATATCTGTCAGCGAAAACCAATTCCGTGGAACGAGGCGGGATGGGAATTTTCCTTATACTTTCAATCGTCGCATCGCCACCCCAAATCAAACGTACTTGACACTTTGCAGAAAAAAATTTTGTCCAATCGCTCGCTCTGTCATAACGCACAAAAGCTGTCATGTTGTAAAGTTCGCGATAAGCCGACCTCGACAAAATTTTATTTGTAATGTCGCACAACAAATTAATCTGCGGAAAATTTTTCGACGGCACGCGCACAACATTTGCATTACCCGCAAGCAAACCGAAGAAGTAAGAAAAAATAAATTGGACGGGAATGTTTGAAGGCGTTATGTGAAAGGCAAGACCTTTGCCGAGACGAAATTTATCATCGAGGAAAGATTTTTTCAATCGCCGAATATTTCCTTGACGAGCAAAAAAAGCCACCGAAATTATATCGGGAAAAGCTTTGCATCTTTCGTCTTTGAAAATTTCTGAGGAAAGGTCGCTTAAAAAATCGCAGACCAAATCGCTGTAGGGAACAAGCGGCGAAAATTTTTCAACCTCACCGCCAACCAAATACTCTATATCATTGCCCATAAGTATCACTGCATCCCCTCACTTCGGCACTCTTTAAGCGACCGAGAATCTCAAAATATTTTCCTTTGCGCCCGCAAGGACAATCGTCCTCACCCAAAATAATTCCTTCGTCCTCTGTCAAAATGATATGACCCGGATAAGCGGACGGAAGAACGGACATCAATTCGATAATGCCTCGCTCGCCAAAATCACATGGCGAAAAATCTTTTGCTCGTCGTGTGATAATATCCGAAAAAATCGAACAATGTTTATGACCGTGTTCACATTCAACAAAAACCGAGCCAAGCTGCTCAACCATACCGTAATAATCGCGGACGTGAATATTTCCGCAGACCTCCTTAAGCGCATGACGAAATTTTTTCGCGTCGACGTTTTTGACTTGAAGTTTTTTCCAGCCGCCTATATGAAAGAGTTCGCCGTCTTTGATGTCCAAAAAAATCTTGAGCTCATTTAACACGCGTCTGAAAAATTGCCATACGATATAGGTGTAACCGAACATAACGATTTTGTTGCCTTTATGGGAGTCAATCCAACGTTTCAATTCCTCAACACGCAAATTCATATCTTGATCCAACGCAAAAAAAACATCCCGCCCGAACATCGAGAATCCGATAATACCTGCACCGCGCGCAGAAAAAAGGCGAGGATCTTTTTTGACGAGTTCCGTGTCAATAATCAACATCGGGCAGCGTTTATTCCCAATGAAAGAATTTACAATGTAATAAAGGCAACGAGATTGTGCGCGGGCAGTTGCGCTGTCGAGCAAAACTTTTGAAACGGGTTGCCCGGATGTTCCGGAAGAAGCCATCGTCTTAACAATTTTTTCTTTGGGCACGCTGATCATTTCAAATTCCTTGAACAATCCGACGGGCAAAAAAGGCAGTTCCTCCAATCCGTAACTTTTGTCCGCAGAAAAATTTAGGCTCTTCAACATTAACGAATACTCCGCGCAATGTTCAAAGTGATATTTCGTAAGCTCGTTCATATATTTGGTAAACTGCCGCCGCTTTTCCTCCTTGTTCAAAGAGTAGGGCGACGTTTTCAAATACTCTTGATGATTTTCCAACATAATGTCTAGCTCCTGATGTAAATATCCAGCGGCTCGGAAAAAGCCGCGCCAAACGAACTGTAAAGATTCAAGGCAGGCATGTTTCTGCAAGAAATGCGCCCTTCGATTCGACGGAAATTTTTTTGTCTGCACAACTCGGCCGCGCCGGCATATAACGACAACGCCGCGCCGCTTAAACGATATTTTGCATCCACCGCCGCCAATCGAATTACTCCGCTCCAATTTTTATTCTCGTCCATAATCTCAACAACTTCTATGAAGCCGGCAATTTCCTCTTTGCAACGGCAGACGTAACAAGTTTTTATTTCGGACAAATAATTTTCAAGCAGCTGCTCATCAAATTTCGGAGGAAACGAAACAAAAAAACGCACGTCTTCCCTAAAATTTTCTTTGGCAATTTCAGTAATTCTTGCGTTGAGTTTCGACTCTTCAATTTTGAGTCGGCAAAGTCTTTTAAAATCTGCAGAGGCCTTTAGAGGGATTGACGCTTTAACTGTCCTGTCTGCAAACACGTAACCTTTTTGGCGCAACATATCTGCCAAGTCGTAACGATTGGAATTTACGGCGCATTTGAAATCCCGAATATCTTCCGCACAGTTCGCAACTTGATAAAAAAAATCCGCTTGTCCCAAAATATTTCACACCTCAATGTATCTGGACATCCCGTTTATCAAATCAAAGCCGTCCCACATAAACGCCAGAGCCGTTGTTTCACCAAAGGGAACAATTCTGTCGACACCGCGCAAGCCTTTGGAAATAACCCACTTTCTGAAATCTTGCAGATTAATTCCGAGCACAGCGACCGTCTGACATTGCTTATTGAGCAGCGGAATAATTTCCGACCAATCTTTGGCAATGTATTCGATGAAGCAGCCGCCGCCCGGTTTGAAATCCATGCAGGAACTTTTCAAAGCGTCGACTTCCACACGCGTCACAAAGTTATCGGTCGAAACGAGTTTGACGCCGTTGTTTTTCATACCCAGCATGCACGCCGCAGAAAATTTATCGACAGCTTGTATGGGCTGCATTTCGTAATCGGCATGAACAATTTTTTCAAGCGATGCCCAAAATTTTTCCCTTGCCTCGTCTGTGGCGTTCCCCGTCCAAATTACTGCTCGCGGTGAACTGCAGGCATTTTGATCCATGTCATAAGTATCGGCGTAAAATTTTTTCGCTACGTCTTGAGCATTCGACTCAAGATATTTTTCTGATTGAATCAAAGCTACGGAATGACGGTCGGCAAAAGTAAATTCGACACTGCGCGGCAGAAGCGGTATTTGTCGGATTGTGTTAATGGTATTGTCGCCGCCCCAAATAATTCTCACGTCACACAGCTCCGAAAAAAATTCGGTTATTCTTTCATCGTGAGGATAACGCACAAGCAAAAAATAATTCTTCAAATCCTTAAAGCCCGTATCCAATAATTCATTCATGGCATCGCAAATTATTTCAACCTCTGCAAATTCACGGCTCGATAAACGGACACAGCTTGCATTACCCGCCATAGCGGCAACAGTCAACGACATGGCAAATGCCAACGGAACATTTGAAGGAGCAATGTGAAACGCCACGCCGCGACCCAATCTTGAATCAATGAAATCATTGCGCATATTTTTTTCGCGTTCAAGGGAAGCACGACGAATCCAATAGGCATAAGCCGTTACATGCGCAAAATTTCGGGCTCGCCTGTCTTTCAAGATTACATTTGAGAAAGCGGAAAAAAATTCTGTCATTCGCGGTGCAAAAATCGGCAAAGCAGGGACAGTTTTTAATTCTTCCAAAATATTTTGAGTACCGACAAGAAACTGAAGGTTATTAAAATTTTGTTGCATAAGTATCACTGCACCCTCTCAATTCGGCACTCTTTAAGCGACCGAGAATCTCAAAATATTTTCCTTTGCGTCCGCAAGGACAATCGTCTTCTCCCAAAATAATTCCTTCGTCCTCTGTCAATAAAGAATGTCCGGGATAAGATTGCGGCAATGCAGAAACGAGTTGAATAATTCCCGCCTCGCCGTTTTTTTTGAGAGAAAAATTTTTGTAGTCGCGTATAAACATATCGGAATAAATGCTGACATGCAAATGACCATGTCCGCATTCAAAATACGAACAGCCCGTCTGCTCCACCATACCGTAATGGTCAAGAAAATGACGGATACCGCAAGTCTCATTGAATTTCGATTTAAACACTTGGCGCGTAACAGATTCTGAAGTTAATTTTTTCCAGCCGCCGCCCGTCATTAAAAATGCTTCGGGTAAATTCAACTTAATATTTCTTTTCAAAAGCTCTTTGTACAAATGTTGCCAGACAATGAAAGTAAATCCGAAAATCAAACTCCTTTGTCCCGTGTACTTTTCGCAAAAATAATTGACGTTATCCATGTTTAGCGACATGTCATCATTTAGGGCGTAAATTGTTTCACGTGCGGTAAATGACAAACCGATAACAGTGGCTCCGCGCGCCGAAAAAAGTTTTCTGTCTTTGATGACTTGCGGGCTGTCAATCACCAACATCGGAAGTCTTTTAGAGCCCAAAAAGCTGCTTAACAAACGCAACATTACTTGCTGTTGAAGCATTGCCGTCGCCTTATCCAAAAAAATTTTCGATACCTTTTGTCCCGTCGTGCCGGAAGAAGTCATGACTTTGAAAACTTCCGAGCGATCCATGCTTAGAAGTTCATATTCCTTGAATAAACGCACGGGGAAAAAAGGAATGTCCGCAGCCGTCGAAATTTTTTTGTTGTCGAAGTCAATCAGCCTTAAAAAATTTGCATACTCCGAACATTTTTTTCTGTGGTGTTCCGTAAGCGATAAAAGTCGTGCCTTCAACAGTTCCTCTTTTTCTTTCGCCTTCAGAGAGTAAGGATTAATCGAAAACCAACTTTTTAAATCTTCAAGCATTACAATTACTCCACTCATCTTTAATTTTTGCGGCTATTTTTTCTGCGGTCAGTCCAAGTACATTCAAAACATATTTGTGAGAGCCTGCGGTATCCAAAAAATCGGAAACGCCGATAAAAATTTGTCGCGGAGTATTGTTAAGCGTCGACTTAAATTCTGCAACCGCACTGCCCAATCCGCCCGTGACGTTGTGCTCCTCGACTGTGACGATCAATTTATGTTTGTCAAAGATATTTTTTAAGCCTTGTTCGTCAATCGGTTTAATCGTGTGCATGTTGTAAACGGCAGCTGAAATCCCGTTTTCTTTCAAGATATTTGAAGCGGTCAACGATTCATTGACCATGAGCCCGGTCACAATAATCCCGACATCTTCGCCTTCGCGCAAGGTAACGAGTTTGCCCGGTTGAAAATCGTAGTCCTCTTTGTAAACGATTGGACAATTCGGACCGCCCGAAATTCTGATATACATGGGCGTTGTCACGGAGGCAGCATATTCTGCAATCTTGACGGCTTCCAAAGCGTCCGCAGGCGAAAAAATTTCAAGGCGGGGAAGTGCTCGCATAAAAGCTATATCTTCTGTCGCCCAATGAGAAATTCCCGACTTTGCCATAATCGTTCCGGCAGAAAAGCCGACAACTTTAACGTTAAGTTTCATATGTGAAAGGTGTTGGCGTATATGCTCCAAACTGCGCACGGCAATAAAAGAGGCATATGTTGAGGCAAAGACACAATCTCCCGCCATTGCAAAACCCGCCGCGATTCCAATCATGTTTTGTTCGGCGATTCCGACGTTAAAAAATTGTTCGGGAAATTTTTTTTGGAAAGTCGTCATTCCCGCCAGCGTTGCAACATCTGCCGTAAGCAATTTCAGATTCTTTTTTTCCTTTGCAATTTCCGGAAGAGCCGCACCGAAAAAAGAGCCGCGTTGTCCGAGCCGCGCCCACATTCTGATATTCGCAGACGTAACTTTCATCAAGCAACACCTCCCGTCAACTCCGCTTTGGCTTTTTCGTAATCTTTTTGAGATAACGTGTGGTGATGATATTCAGGTTTATTCTCCATGAACGAAACGCCTTTGCCTTTTACGGTTTTTGCAATTATCGCGTGAGGTTTCCCGGCTGCCTTGTCAGTGAACGCCTTCAAAAGTGACGAGGTATCATGTCCGTCACATTCGGTAACATGCCAACCGAAACTTAAAATTTTTTCCGATAAATTTCCAAGTGACATAATCTCTTCTATGTTGCCGTCCAAAGACAAACCGTTTTTGTCGATAATGGCGGTAATATTATCAACTTTAAAATGAGCGGCAGACATAAACGCTTCCCAAATACTTCCCTCGTCCAATTCGCCGTCGCCCATCAAAATATAAATTTGAGAGTCGCGACCGTGTTCTTTTGCGCTCATTGCCAGACCGATGCCGACCGAAATTGCCATGCCGAGAGTGCCGCCCGAATATTCCAAGCCGATTTCCGGACGACGAGGATAGCCTGTCAATCTTCCGCCGTCCTTTTGGAATTCCAAGCACTCTTCACGCGAAAAGAATCCCGCTTCTGCCAAAGCGGGAATATGCGCAAGCACGCAATGATTTTTGCTGGGGATAAAAATATCCCGCGCCTCGTCTTGAGGATTTTTTACGTCGTAACGCAAAACCGCGCCATAGAGAACGGCTAAAATTTCTATCGCCGACAAACTTCCGCCCAAATGAGAGCCGTAATTTCCCGAAGCCAACGCCATATCCAATGCCGTTAAGCGCATTCGTTTTGACATTTCGGTAAGGCGTCGAGCATTTTCCAAAGAAACATCGTAATCAAGAATCACTTACGCAGAACCTCCTCCGTCTAATTGCAAAACCTGTCCCGTTAAAAATGCGGCAGAATCGGAAGCAATGTAAAACGCTGCGTCCGCCACTTCTCTTGGTGATAACATTCGCGGCGGCAGAGCCATCGTTTGCAAGTGTTCTTTAAGCTTTTCTTCCGAATTGTATCGCCCCATATCGGTGTCCGTAAAACTTGGAGCAATTCCGTTGACTCGGATGCTATAACGCCCCAACTCTTTGGCCGCCATTTTTGTTATCCAAATCAAAGCCGCTTTGCTTGAACCGTATGCCAAAAAACCCGGATTGGCAAATATTCCCGCCGCTGAACACATATTTATTATGCATCCCGAATTTTGTCGAATCATTTTGCGTGCCACGAGTTGCATAATGTTTACTTGCGCGAAAACGTTTACTTCATAAATCTCCCGCATTTTTTTTATCGGCGTCATTGTAAAAGCTCCGCCGTACGCAACGCCCGCATTGTTAATCAACACGTCAATATTTTTCTTTTCGGACAAGATTTTTTTTATGCCGTCGCGTATTTCGTTTTCGTCAGACAAGTCGAAATAAATCGGAGTAATGCTTGCCCCCGTGTCGTTCGACAAATTTTTTATCGCAGAGAGAAATTCCTCTGTTTCGCGGCGAGCGCAAGCCCACACGTCGTAGCCGTTGGCGGCGAATTTTTCAAGCATTGCCCGACCGATACCGCGATTCGAACCGGTTATGATAACATTTTTCCTCAAGACCGAACGCTCCCAAAAATTTAAATCACCACGTCATACTTGAGTAAAATTTCTTTTCCCTTACCAAAAGAACCAAAGTCGAGAATGTCTTCCGTTTCAAGCATAATGTCGAAAGTGTCCTCAATGGCCGCCATCAAACGCATGTGACCGACAGAATCCCATTCGGGAATGGTATCATACGCCAAATCGTCAGTTATCATCGTTTCGTCAATTTCAAATGACGTTTTAAAAGCTTCCGTGTACTTCGCAAGATTGTCCATAAAAAAATCT
>CAMVAG010000038.1 GCA_947165405.1 uncultured Selenomonadales bacterium | reverse complement strand
GGCGATTCGGGAACAAACTTCAGCTCACTGCCGCTCGCAGCAGCTGTCAACTTTTGATGCAAAAGCAGTTGCATACGGTGAAGAGCTTCGTCATCAGCACCCAGTTGAGCGACCTTGTCTAAATCTTGCAAGGCATTTTTGTATTGATTCAGCAAATAGTAACACATGCTGCGCTCACGATAGGCATCGGTATTTTTCAAATCCTGCTCAATGACGCTGTTGTAGTCCGAGATTGCCTTATCATATTGCTCCATTTTGGCGTAAATCATGCCGCGCTTGCTGTATGCGTCGGTATACGTTGAATCCATTTGTATGGCTTGGCTGAAGTCCTCCAAAGCCTTATCATGATTTCCCGCATTTATGGCAGCAATGCCGTCGTTGTAATAATCGGCAGCAGTCTTGGGGGGCGGTTCCCGATTCCAGCCCATTGCCTCCGTCAACGTTTGCACGACAAACAGGGCATTTTTTTTCGTCATATGAACTTCCTGCAGACGTGCCACCGCTTCTGCTTCCGCCTTTGCACGAGCATCGCGACTTAATCCGTCAGCCACCATCAAAGCTTCACCGATATTGGTCTCCAACAGGGCTTTACGGAATAATGCTACTTTATTGGAGTGCGCCGGCGCATGTTCTTTCAATGCCGCCACCAGTGTTTTGCTGTCGTTAAGCAAAGATTTTTTTTCGGCAAGCAGTTCTGTGAGTGCTTCCTGCACGGTCAGATTTTTATCCAACTATTCCACACTCCCATTCAACATTTTTCCTGCAAAGCTCGTTCGGCATATCTTTCACGGGTTCAGTAATGACTGAGACGCAATTTACCCCGCTTGATAATCTGAAAATCGCGAGTCACAATGGCCGGTTCTATAACTTCTATTTTTCGGTAACTGCCGCCGGTGTAGCCGGATTCAAAGAGTTCTTTTAAACCGCCTTGGTCGTGAGCGGTGCTTTCATAATTACGCAGACCGGGCAGCACAGCCAAAGAAGTGCCATCTTGGAGCGGTACACCCCACAGTGTGCTTTCCGACGTCGTACAGGTTGCAAATCGAGGCTTATCTTCAGGACGATTTACTCGTTCCTCAAAGTTAACGCATTTGAACGCAATTATTTTATAGTCCTTCATAAATTGTTGTCTCATATTAAGACCGCTCATGGTCGTCGTGGCAGGCTTGCGCATCATTTCGTTGAAAGCTGTGACAATATCTTTGATTTTGGAAGAATCTTGCAAACTCTTGGCAGGTTCGGGAATCGGTTTGGCTCCGATTGTGTCACCGTGAATCAAAGCACCTTTGTTGAGTTGAGGAGCTTGCGGGAGCGTATTCGTCGCAGTCGAGACTGTGCGCGGAAAACCTTGCTGTGGAATTTTTGTCGATTGCTCTTCCCTGCGGTTCAAGAGAGTAACAATATCTCTTACTGACTGTTCAAGCGCGGTCAATCTTTCTTCAATCTTTCTCAATTCTTCGGATTCTCTGCTTGAGAAGAGATTTTCTTTCGGTCGGTTCGTTCTCAATTCTGCGAATCCCTCGCTTTTAGGTGGAGTAATCTTTTTCAGTTGGTCTTCGGCCGCTCTCAATCTTTGCTTCAGACCGTAGACGTGTTTCCAAAGGGCAATGATACACAAGACAATGAGCAGGCCGGGCACTATCGTAAAAATGCTGTGGAAAATTCCGGGCTCGTCCGATTTTATATTGTCTGATTTGTTATTGTCCCGTTCGTTTTCTCTCGTGTTTAATTGCTCTTGCGTTCTTGTATTTTCGCTCGCTTGGTCAACCGGCGCAGGATTTTGGGCGGCATCGGGGGGTTGCGGTTCCTTCGATTGAGTCTCGGCTTTTTCGGGTTCTCCCGGCTCTTTCGACGATTCGGTTACCTCGTCACCTTTATTATCTGCCTCTGCGT
The DNA here is from genome assembly GCA_947165405.1 of uncultured Selenomonadales bacterium. GTDB lineage: Bacteria > Bacillota > Negativicutes > Selenomonadales > Selenomonadaceae > Quinella. Next base: position 11,338 of record CAMVAG010000038.1, on the reverse strand, counting down.
CGCTTCCATCTTTATTATCTGCCTCTGCGCCGCCTTCTTGAGGTTGCGAAAAGACTTTATTGCTTCTTTGCCCCTGATTATCTTGCGCTTGCGAAGTTTCCGATTCCTCGCCGGTCGCAGATACCGACATTGGTGCCAAAGCAATACCGACGACCAGACTCAAGCATAATGCCAAGAGCCGCAACTTACCTGTGATTTTAATCATTGGCAACCATCTCCATAAAACCTTTCATTTCCAAAATAAAGACCGGCTCCACAAAAATTTTCTTCGGATCTTTTTTCGGAATCTGCTTGCCGTACTCGCCTTGGACGGTTCTGGCCACTCTTGCAAATTGTTGGTCGGTGATGTTGATACTGTCGCCCCAGATATATTGATTGGCGTTAAATTCTTCCATGAAAGAGCGCAGTTCGTTGACTTTCCTGATACTTATGCCGTTTTGGATGTCGTAAGCAGAGATGAATTCCGTCTTCTTACGCGGCTCACCTTGTATAATGAAATCATCCCCTGCAAAAACAGAATTGGCAATGAGCGGGTTTCTGCCTCTTTCTTCACCGAAGAGAGCCTTTGCTATTTTATTCACGTCGAAGAAGTCATCATGGTGAAGAGGTTTATCCTCAATCATGCCGCGAGCCACTTCAACTTTGGGCATGTCCGATAAAACCATTCGGAAGCCGTAATCCGCCGACAAACCGCTTGTTGCAACGAGCATATCTTGAAATACCGTGATATAAGGATTGTCCTCCGAGAACTCACCGCCGCAAATCCAAGGGAAGATTCGCGAACCGTTGCCGCCGACATAAATTTCCGGCACGTCGTCGCCTTGATAAATTCCTTTCTCATGCAACAGATTCACCAATCCTCCAAGATAATAGAAAACGCCTGCCGCTGCGAATTGGGCAAGTTGCAATACCCTGCGAATATCGCTTCGACCGGTCATATTCGTCAGCCCGTAGAGGTATTCCTCACTGTGCTTGCGCATATCGGCATCAATCAGGGCGTTTCTTTTTTCTTTGTCCATTCCTCCGACGTTCAAAGACGGCGCGAATATATCATAATGATTATAGAGGGATTGGAAGAGGTAGCGACCTGCGAATTGCAAGGAGGTGTGATAGACAATCTTGGCAGGGTTGCCGCTTATAACGGAAACGTCCGTCGTACCGGCACCGATGTCCAAGCATATGGCACCGCCGGCAAAATGATTTCCGCTAAGCTTATCGAAATAGTAGGCTCCCGCTTTGCTTTCCGGCCAATACTCCTGCTGTTGAGAATTGGCGGCTGCAAAACCGGAATTTTGCGTGGCTTCCTTTACGGCCTTTTTACAAGTATTTTTGAATGTTATTTCTTGGTCTGCCGAAAACGCCGTCGGATAGGAGAAGTTCCAAGAAATTGTCCCCACGCCTCTTTTCGCTGCTTCCGCCAAGCTCTGCAAGCAAATCTGCTTAACATAGGCCGCCACTTTTAAACGACCTACATCGTCATCTTTCCATTTGAGATTGGCATCAATCCGACCGCTGTTATCGCGGAAATCAGTTGCGTCGGGACCGTCGGCACTTAACAACCAGAAAACATTGCCGTCTTGCAAAGGACGGATATTCGGGAGGTTGCCTTTCAAAGTATTTACGTTCAAAAGCTGGAAAATACTCAAGAAGGAGCCGGACTGTTGATCGGCTGTGGAGGAGGGAATAAAATTTCGATAGGTACGGTTGCGCAGACCGCCGCTTTCCGTCACTTGGAAGAGGTTCGATTGCAAGGCAAGCGGCTGTGGCGTACCGGTACCGTTTCGGCAAAAGAGCATGGTGCTGGAAGTTCCGAAGTCTATTCCTATCTGCCATGTTTGTCCCATTTGCGCCGGCACCGGGGCAGGTTCATTGAGGAGTAAAATCCCCGCATAAATGTCACCTTCCGCCGTCAAGTTCACCGTGCAAATGAGTGCTTCGGGGAAGCCGGAAAGGAGTGCCGTGTAAAGATTGACCAGACCTTTCTTGGGTGTATCGCCTGCAATTTCTTTTCCATAAGCCCAAGGATAGACATAAAAAAAATCGTAACCTGCCTCTTGCGTGTTGTTTTGTGCTTCGCTGTTTTCATAATACAGGTAGTATTTTTCCCAGCCGGGTCGTTTGAAATTCGGCCATATCTCAATGACCGGCACTTCGAGTGTCAAATATATGACTTCCTGCATCGGATAAAATTTTTCCGCCGTGTATTCGGCATTTTTCTCGTCGCCTATGCCGGAGATCGGGAAGGTAAACTGCACTTTAATATCGTTGTCCACTTTCTCTATGTGAAGATTGCGTATTATCTCTTGCGGAGTGAAATATTCCAATATTTCAGGTTGCAATGGCAATATAATGCTCATGTCGCCTTGTGACAAGATTTCGCTGCCCGGTGCCTTAAGAAGACCTTTCCATGCATTGCCTCCATCTTGAACGACAAGACGCTCCGTGAAAAAATCTTCCGGGCGACGCCACTCGGCATTTCCCAGCGACACGCCGTCAATCGTCTTTTTGTCGTCGGTTAGTGACTGCTCTTTTATGTTGCTGGCAGTAAGACCGGACCAAACGACGATTTGTGCAGGCGACAGCCCTCTGGATTCAGACAAATAATGCAATATCTGCGGTGAGACGAGCAGTAACGGCTTGGAAGAATCGCGTGCCTTGCTTGTGCGCAAAAGCACTGCAGAATCCTGCGGCTTGGGCGGTTCGGCTTGTATCTTTTTGTCCAAGAATTTAAATGCACCGATATGCATATTCAGCCCTGCAGGTATAAGGCTGCCCACCACAGAAAAAGTGCCGCCCGCCCGCTTAAGTATATCTTGCATATAGTCATCCATTGCTTTGAATAAGCGGTTGCAGGTTTCGTTGTTTTCCTGTTCGTCCGCCGGTATCATTTTAACCAAGCTTTTCTTTAATTCTTTCAGCCACAGGTGCAGTCCGCCCAACTCATTGGGTCTTAGGTGAGGTATGGGGTCAATAAGATGTCGTCCGTCGTTGCTCCACGGTTCTGAAAGTTGCCCGGCCAGTGCAGTGCTGTAGTCCGCCGCCGCCGCTATAAGAGTTGTAGGTGAGGTGATAGCCAACGGTATACCGTTATAAGAAATTACGTAAATATTGCTCCAGTCGGATTTCGCTGCCTCACCGCTCTCGCTAATCGAATCTTGCGGTGCCAAATCCAAAAGGGTCTCGCCAAGTTGACCGGCTTGACCAAGATGCACTGCCTCTACCGTAAGACGCAAATGTCGCGTATCTTGCAAGGCAAGCATGGCCAGCAACGCACGCCATTCGCCGAGCACCTTTTTATGAAGACTTGCATCAAAGCCTGTGGACGCAAAGAGTGCCATTCTAAAGAGAATCGGTCTGGCCCAGATATCCGGAATGGAATCGATGCTGTCTATTTTTCTTTCATTGTTTGCTACTTCGAGACCGTCAGCCAGTCCTTTCAAGAAATGAGTCGTTCCCAGCGGACCGGTCGCATCTTCCCACTGCCCGGCAATGACAGGCGCAATGGGAGCCTTGACAGAAAGCTTTGGAAGTAATGGAAATAATTTATCCGGCATAGAAATCCTCCTTGTCATTCACCGAGTTAATTTGATGCGCAACTGTCGTAGAGCCGCCGCAAGAAGAGTCCGAAACCTTCTTCCGTACTCTCTGTGTCTTTCTTGGAACCAAAAATCATTTCTGTAATGCTTCTTTTTCTGCGCTTGCCTCTGGCCAAACGCGCTCTTACCTCGTTAATATTTACTTTGCCGTTGCCGTAGTCCATCGTCGAGAAGAAATCGGGCATTATCTTTGCTTGATTGTTCTTTGTGCTGAAAACCTTAGGGTTAATCAATTCTACGGAGCGGGCACCTGCCGAATGTTCAACTTGATCAAGCCACACGACAAATTGCTCGGCATATTGCTCAAAGTTGCGCACGTCAGAGGCGTTCACATCTATTTTATCCTTCCAATAATCTTTATACCACGGGTGTGCATGAGCCGGTTCTTTGCCGTTGGCAAGATTTGGCAATACCGGCTTGACGATATGCAGATAAGCGAGAATGAAGCGGGTAAATTGCACGAAGTACTCCCGCACGGACACCTTTGTGTCGTCATACATGGTCACGTCCGGCAAATCTTGCCATTGAAACACTCTGTCTTTTTCGCGGGAAATATAATAGCAATGTTTTCCCTCGTTGCCGCAATAGAAATGCACTGCAGCCATTGCTGCGAAAAAGTCAACGATATGTGCATCATTGCGTTGATTGGCCGCTCCCACGCTGAAGACAGGCATAGGTAACATAGTCTCGTCACCGACGAAATACATTGAGTCATAACCGCTTCCGCCGGTGTCGGAATAATAGCGCAGAGCCGCCTTCGTATTAGTCAAGAAATTATCTGAAGAAGCGAACAGTCCGCTTTCTTTTTTTTGCTGCGCCGTAGGAGCAAAAGAAAAATAAGGTAACAACAGCGCGCCGCCGATACGTATCTTACCTTCTTGGCAATGTTGCTTGAGCTCTCTGTTTTCACGTAAAATGCGTGCAATGGTCGGTAATCCTGCTGCACCCGTGCCGCCAAAAACAGACCCCGCCAGAAAGATTTGAGCCGAACCGTTTGTTTGTACGTCGCTTTTCACGGCATCTATGAGGTTATGAAAAGCAGACTCCACGTCCGCCTTTGCTTTAAGACCCATAACAGCCGCGCCGATTGAGGGACGACCTCTAAAGCCTTCGTTGAGAATGGTTTGACGTTCTTTCTTGGTGTAGAGAGATTCATAAAGCTTGCCGATAGGTTGCTCGCTGTAGTGCTGATAAGAAATGACTCTGTCCAGATTTGTATCCAACTTGGCGGGACTCCAGAAGAAAGGCTTGGGCAATCTTAAAGGCGTCTTCAAGAGCGGTGTTCCCTTTCCTACTTGAACATCTTGAAATTTATTCAAGCAATTCAACAGCGTGCCCGTGCGCGTCAAGTTGCCGTTGCCGGTGTCAGGGTCGATTGACATTACATAGAGATGACCTTCTTTTTCTTGATTTGGCATCAAACCTGCCACACACAGATGAGTCAGCGACTCCAAGACGCGTGCACCCGAACCGCCGACGGAAATGAAATAGTATCCCATTTTATCAACCCCCTGCTCTCAATCCCCTGTGTGAAAGAAACCGGCAAACAGCGGCGTGTATTTATAGGTTTCGGAAGTCACAAAAATGCTGCCGCCCCAGTAACCCGCCAAACAGTAGCAAACCAAGAAAAGCAAGGGAATGCTGTTATCGATTACCAGCAGACCGGACAAATGATTGGCTTCCACATAAATACCGGGAAAGAACACGCAAATCACAGCGAGTATAATCCCAAGCAATGCCCAGATCCAACGTTTGCTTATACCGGCGGAATCGGAGGTACGGAGCACACAATGCGTAAGGATTGTCCAAATAATCAGAATTATTCCGGCAATTATTCCCATATTCAGCACAAGATAACGATACTGCACTTCCCAATCGGGACGCGCCGGGATTTTAATTCCCAAGGCTTGGGCGTCGGTAAGAATAAACATTTCTGCCATTTTGCAACCCGCGAAGTAAGCTGCCACCGAAATCACGAGCATAATCACGATTGCCATGCCCAGATGCACAAAGGTTTCTGTTTTTGAATCCATTAGCATTACTTCCTTTCTCAAAAATTTTTTGTCAACGTCCGTCTATCAAAAGATCCAATTCTGCAATCGTGGGCTGTACGGCAGCCATAAGAGAGTCTTTCAGCGAGTCGGCAATGTGCTTCAAGTTGACTGTCTTGGCTCCGTCGAAAAGCTCCGGCGAAATGTCGATATTGCCCATATCCCAGTCCGATATCCAGATTGGCAAATCCACACTCTGCCGCGAGGGCGCAATCTGCACTTGCACCAAACCAATACGTCCCGGCGGCAGGGTACTGTTCGGCAGGAAAACCAATTTCAGCGTACAATTATTGCCCGCTTCATCATTAACGAAATCAAAGGTAACGTCGGCATTTTGACCCTCTTGTTGTTGCCAATTACCCTGCTGATTTTCGTCACCTTCGCTCCAAGCAAAAATTCTGACGTGTTTCTCAAGTTTATCCTTAATCAAGGTACAGGCATGAGGATACTGTTGTAAGTTGCCGGGAATCGTGATTTCTACGTTTTTATCGCGATTTGCAATACTTACCTCTTGCAGGCGATCATCCGCCTTTGGCAGTCGTCTGTCTTCGAACAGATTATTTTTACCCTTTGCATCAGCATCGGCAAGGCGAAAAGTCATAATTTTGGAAGTAAAGTATTCCGAAAACACGACGTATTGTATCTCGCCGGCCGGTATCTGTCTTTCTTCCCATTGTTCCAAGAAAGCCCTGACTTGCGGTTCCGAACCCATAAGGAACAAATAGAAAGGGCGGAAACGCGCAGGATCATCTCCGCTGTTGTAGCTGAACTTCGCCGCATTGAGTCCTACATCGAAAATTTCGCCGTTGAAAGAATTTTTGATACCTATGATTCCAACCGCCATGTGATTTGCAAAATACTTTTCTCGGAGTTTTTGCGTGACATTGCTCCAGTCCGCATCGCTCTCGAAGAGATCCGTAACCACTATGGAAAGATGTTCCGGGTCAGCCATATTAAGTACGCTCCCGAAAGAAGTAATAAGTTCGGTATAGCAGTCCGGGTTGCTGAAGCGGCGATACTCGCGTCCTTCCACAGGAGTTACCTGCTCGCCGAAACGGAAGAAGCGCACCTCGCCCATTGAGCCGCCCAAGTCGCCCAGCGTATCCGGCAGTGTACGGTAGACATTGCCTGCCGCCAATTTTGTGAAGCCTTGCATGGAAACGGTTGCGTCCCAATAGACATCTATAGTCATCCGTTCAGGTAACGGCTCGGGCAGCACTTGAGAAGAGGGCGGCATAGGTAACGGCGGCGGTTCGGGCGACGGAATACATCCGCTTAAAAACACGGCTAAGAGCAACACTAAAGACATAGCCGTGGCTTGCAAATTTTTCATCACATAATCCTTCTTTCCTTGCAATCCACCGTGCTTGTCCGTCAGCTCCAATCAATCGTATAATATCCCTTGGGCAGTTCTTCAAGTTGTACCTGTATCGTGCCTTCTTGATTGCCGCGCCTTATGTATACCGACACCATGCTCCCTATGCCGCTTAGATTGAGTTGCTCACGCAGTTTTGAGACGGTTCGCACTTCCACTCCGTTTATCTGTTTTATTATGTCGTTTTCATGAAAGCCTTTTTTCGCGGCAGGAGAATCGGGCATAACACCAAGAACTCGAATTACGATTGTTCCGTTTTGGTTTTTTTCATTTACGGCATTTACGCCGAGATACGGGTAGGATATGTAACCTTTATCTATTAATTGCCGTGCGATTTTGTGTGCATCGTTGATTGGTATGGCATAGTGCATGCTCTCTGCATCCGTTCGGGACATCGTATTAATGCCGATTACTTCGCCTTGCATGTTTACCAGCGCGCCGCCCGAATTGCCGGGATTAACAGGGGCGTCCGTTTGAAGGCATCTTGTAATATTTGTTCCGTCATCCACATCAATATCCAGATTGCTTATAATTCCTTTGGTCGCGCTGTTTTCAACGCCTTTTGCATTGCCGATTGCAATGACATCCGTACCTATTTTCATCTTGCCGGAATCGCCCAATTCTGCCGGTTTCAGATTAGTTTCTTCAACCTTGATAACCGCCAAATCCATTCTGGAATCTGTGCCAATTCTTTTGGCTTTGAGCGTGCGCTTGTCCGATAAATGAACTTCCAACGAATTGGATTCTCTTACAACATGGTCATTCGTGAGGATGTAGCCTTCTTCGCTGAAAAGAACTCCCGAACCTCTTTTAATGACGGTTGAGCCATCGGCTACAATGTTGACTACACTGGGGCCGACTTTTTCAACAATCTGTTCTATGTTCGGTTTTTGCGGCTCTTCGATTACAGGGGGTTTTTCGCCGCCGCCGTTTTCACCGCCGCCTCCGCCGCCTATGATACCGCAACCCGAAAAGACCAGCGGAATCGACAGCACCGCCGACAACAGCGCAGCCTTTCCACGACCGATCGGGAAAGTGAAAGGTGACTTCTTCATTGAAATAATCCTCCTTATTTTAAATGTGTAAGATTGATGATATGCCTTCGTTACTCGCCGCGATATGCTTCAATATAAATCGGAAATTGAATTATTCATTTCATTTTACTTCGTTAATATTTGCGAATAATTATATCAACGGAACATGTGTTTTGCAAGGATTTTCACATGGTCAACGTCAGAATCATCGGACATTTAATCCCTCGAAAATGTGATTTACATGCTTTTTAATTGAACCACGTCATGACCTCTTGAGCCGCGCCGCGCAAGCAAAATAAAATCGTCCTGTCGCCGGGCAAGAGGATTGTGTTGCCGTTGGGGATAGCCGCTTTGTTTTTTCTGACGTATGCGCAAACCAAACACGACTTCGGAAGCCGCACATCCATTAATTTTTTTTCCGCAACCTTCGCGCCTTTCTGAACGATAACTTCAACTGCCTCCGCACGCGCTCCTTCCAATATCGACACGCTGACAACGCCGCCGCGCCTCACGAATGCCAAGACTTCCGACGCCGAAAGAAGCCTCGCAGAAATTACAACGTCGACGCCGACTTTTTCTATCAAGTCCGCATATTCCGTCCGATAAACTCTGACGACAGTTTTTTTCGCGCCGAGATGTTTCGCCAAGAGTGCCATCATCAAATTCAATTTGTCGTCTTCGGTGAGGCAAACGATCACGTCCGCCGAAGCAATGCCTTCTTGAGCAAGCAAGTCGACGTTCGTGCCGTCGCCGTAAATCGCAATGCTGTCGCCCGTCAAAAGTTGCGCCATGTCCTCGCAACGGTCTCTGTCCTTTTCGATAACTTTGACATTGACGCCGGCATTACCCAACATGACCGCCAAAGTTCGCCCGATTCTGCCCGCGCCGATTATCATAACCCGTTCCAATTTCCGCGAATCCTGTTGAACGAAATTTGAGCTGAACTTTTCTATCGCGTCGGGGAAGCCGATAAAGTAAGCGTTATCATGAACTTGAAGCGAATCGTCGCCGTGAGGAATTATCATCCTGTGGTCGCGAAAGATTAAACCCGCCAAGACTCCTTCGGGCAAGCGCAACTTTTTAAACGGAATGTCGATATACTTGCTGTCTTTGTGAATTTTGACTTCGAAGAGACGAACTTTTCCGCCTGCAAATTCGTCAACGTCCAAAGCTGCCGGCGTCATGAGGATTCGATAAATTTCGTGCGCGGCAATCACTTCGGGATTGAGCATCAAATCTATGTCGAAATTTTTTTTGAGATAATCCTTTGCCTCGCTGATAAATTGCATGTCGCGAATGCGGGCGATTGTGTGTTTGATTCCGTGCTTCTTGGCAAGAATGCAGGCAACCATGTTAACTTCGTCGGTGCCCGTGACCGCGATAAAGACATCCGCGCCGTTTACGTCGGGGTCGTCCATCGTTATCGGGCTTGCGCCGTTGGCGGTTATCGTTAAAACATCCAAATTATTTTTCACGGCGGTAAGCTGACTTTCCTCGCGGTCGATAACCGTAACCGCAATCTGTTCGCTGCTCAAAAGTTCCGCTATCGTGTAGCCGAGCTTGCCCGCGCCGACAACCACAACTCTCATTCCAAATTCCTCATTCCCAATTCCCAATTATTAAAAGCTTTCAGGATTTTTCATTCCCAATTCCCAATTCCCCATTCCCAATTGAACAAACTCCGCAACGAGTGCAACCGTCAACACAACGCGGCGTCGATTTTAAATCTTTTGCACGATTGAATTCGTCGATTAAATATTTTTTGTCGAAGCCCTGATTCAAAAAGTCCCACGGCAAATTTTCTTCCAAAGGTCGTTCGCGCAGATAAAATTCCTCGTCAAGTCCCGCCGCTTTGAAATTTTTTCTGAAGTCTTGCGCCGTTTCAGATTGCAAAATTATTTCCGAAATTTTTCTGTCGCCGCGTGAAAGTATCGCCTGCACCTCCGCCGAACGAATCGACTCCGAAATTATTTCCACGCCGCCCGTTGATTTTAATTGACTGCGCAAAATTTTAAAAGCCGCGTCCAAATATTTTTTTTCCGCGAACGACGACCATTGAAAAGGCGTGAAAGGTTTGGGCACGAAAGGATTTACGCTCAAGGTCAATCGCCCGCCGCAAAATTTTTTTATCCGCAATGACAGCCGCGCAATTTCTTCCACGTCCGACAATTCCTCGAACGGCAAGCCGACCATGAAATACAGCCGAAAATTTTTTATGCCCGCCTTCAAGCCGAGTTCAATCGCCGTGAAAATATTTTCCTCCGTGATTCCCTTGTTGACGACACGCCGCATTTTTTCGGAACCGACTTCGGGCGCGATTGTCAAAGTTTTTAAGCCGCTTGCCGCCAAAGATTTTACCAGCTCGCTCGTCACCGAATCCGCACGAAACGACGACACCGACATTTGAAGACGTTCGCTCAAAATAAATTCACACAGCTCGTTGATTTGAGGATAATCGGAAATCGCTGCGCCAACGAGTCCGATTTTCTTTCCGAATTTTTTTGCGGCGTGAATTTCATTTTTCAACACGTCAAGCGAACGATTGCGCGGCTTGCGAAAACAATAGCCCGCCATGCAAAATCGACAATGCCGCCCGCAACCTCGCGCCGTCTCAATCAAATACATGTTAAATTCGGCGTCGTCAGTCAGAATCGTCGAATGCGCGGGATAATCGTCCAAATCTTTGAGCCATAGCCGCGAAACTTTTTTCGGAAAGGCAGGAACGTAAACGCCCGCAACTTGCGAAAGTTTTTCCAGACGTTCGAGGCGCGGAAGATTTTCGGTGGAAATAATTTCGTCGAGGAGCTTCGGCAAAATGACTTCGCCCTCGCCGATGACAAACGCATCAAAAATTTCGGCAAGCGGAACGGGATTGAACGTCGCGCAAGGACCTCCGGCAATGATTATCGGGTCAAAGTCGGTGCGTTCGCTTGAGCGAGGATTTATTTTTCCGAGCCGCAAAATTTTCACGACGTTGAAATAATCCGGCTCAAAGCTCACCGCGAAACCGACGACTTGAAATTTATTGAGCGGCGTTTGCGTTTCGAGGCTTAGGATTTTATTTGAATCGGACAAAAAAAATCGCTCGCAGGCAATTCCGAGCCGCGAGTTCAAAAGTTCGTAGATGATATGAATTCCGAGATTAGACATGCCGACGCGATAGAAATTCGGATACGCCAAAGCAAAACGCAATCGCCCGCCCGCCGGCTTGATTAAATTTATTTCACGAGAAACTTTTTTACGCAATTCCTCTTCATAATCGTGCGCCATGAAATTCCTCCC
>CAMVAG010000037.1 GCA_947165405.1 uncultured Selenomonadales bacterium | reverse complement strand
ATTAAGGCGCGGTTAAGATTGAACGAATAAAATTTCAGCGAGGTGATTGACGATGAAAAAAATTTTTTTGAGCGTTGCGATAGTCTTTTTAATCGCGGCAATTAATTTCACGGACGCTTCGGCGGCGCAAAAAGTAATCGTCACGAATGACGAGGCGCGTTGGAATCAAAAGGCGGCGATAGAAAATTTCCCGATGGAAGTGTTGCGCTTGGTGAACAAGGAGCGGGCGAAAGTCGGAGCCAATCCGCTGGTCTTTGCAAAAGATTTGGCGGCAAGTGCTTACGTCAGAGCGGTTGAGTTGCCGCAAAAATTTTCTCACACGCGCCCGAACGGCACGAAATGTTTCACGGCAATGCCCAATCGCGGACACATACTCGGAGAAAATTTGGCGGGCGGTCAAACCACACCCAAGCAAGTCGTTCAAGCGTGGATGGATTCAAAAACTCACCGCGACAACATTTTGAACAAACAATACACGGAGCTTGGCGTCGTTTATTATTATCGAGCCGATTCAAAATACAAGCACTATTGGGTGCAACATTTTCGCGGCTAAACCAATAAATCGTTTTCGCGCAGATAATCGATAAAGGCATTGAAAATTTCTTCGTTGCGTTCGAGGATGTCTTCTTCCGTGAAGTCGTCATGCGTTTTTGCCAAGCGTTGAAGTTCAAGATTAAAAGTGCCCGTCTTGGATTTTCCGTCGCCGAGATAATAAATTTTCTTGTCGACGATCCGATAATCCGACGCCCGAATGTTTATGGTCTTTTCGAGCAAAGACTTGTTGCCCAAAAATTCCAACGCTTCGGGATTCCTCAACTCATTATGAAGTTCCTGACGTTTCTTGGCAAAAATATGTTCTATGTGCAAATCCATTCCGAGCGGCGGCAATTCCTGCGCTCCGTCGCGGAAAAGCCACCACGTAAGCATCATTCGCGTAACCTTCTTGTTGTTGCTGAACCGCATGTCCGTCAGCCGTCGGCAAAAAATTTTTTCTTGCGGCTTAAACTGCGTGTCGAATTCGAGTGGCTCACCGTGAAAAATATCTTTGAATTCCAACACGAAAGGACGACGGATGTTTTGAGTCCCCGATTCAGAGATAGCGTTCATAAGAATCATCGCCGTTACTTTGTCCAGAAACGCGCAAAATTTTTCTTCTTCCAAATTATTTTCCGAGTCGCGATTGCTCATGAAGTAAAGCGAAACCACATTACTCCACACGCTGTAGGGCGAACAATCGAGAATGTAAAATTTCTTCAAAACCCGCGACGAAAACTTTTCATTGCGCTCAGCAACGTCGTCCCAAAAATTTGCCAGCGTTACCAAATCTTCAAAGCTTTCTTCGCTCTGAAAAATTTCATAACTGCCTTCGCTGTAAAAGTCACGCATGTTCGAGAAGGTGTCGCTTATTCTCTTGTCTGCCTTGATGGCTCTTTTTGTTTTTGCGTAGTACATATAACGCATAAATAAATCATCAACGGGCGTGCCTTTGCGCGGATGAAAGTTTTTATCGCAGAGTTCATTTAAGTCTTTCCAACGGCGCACAAATTTTTCTTTGGACTGTTTACCTTCCCGCGAGAAAATTTTATAAAACTGCGCCTTGAAAATATCGGCGTCGGAGAGAGGCATACCGCGATCATTGAGCGTTGTAAAAATTCTCAGCGCGGTGTTTTGACCGTCGGCTTCAATCGGCAGGAGTATGCAATTATTCAAAATCCTCATCGGCAGGTAAGAAAAATTTTCGGGATAATCCTTTTTGAACTCCTCAATCGCTTCTTTGAAGTAGCGATAATTTTCGGCGTAGTTACTCTTGTCGCCCGGAGTTGCTTCGCCCGTCGCCAAAATTTTTTTGAATTCGGCAACGTCCTCGTCGGAGGCAACTTCGGAATTGAGCTTAACGCTCGTTTTGTCTATGTTGCGAAACTCATCCGTTTTCCAAATACACTGCCCGATGCTTGCCAAAATATTTTCCTTGTTCTTGCACTGAATATTTTCAAACGCCTGATAAAAAGCGCGGAGCATGAGCAAGAAAGTTATAAGCCGCTGCTGTCCGTCGATAACTTCACTCTCGCGTGTCGAATTTTGGAATGTCAAAATCGTGCCCAAAAAATATCTGTCGCTGTCGGCATCAAAAGTATGGTCGAGCGGGAAAGCAAAAGAGCAAATGTCATCCCAGAGAGTTCCGCATTGTTCGCGCTCCCAAGAATAGGAACGCTGATAGTCGGGAATCAGAAATTTAATCTTCGGGTCAGTAAAAATTTGGCTGATAGTTTTTTGTTCGGCGTTGAGTTGCTTTGCCATGATGATTTCTCCTTACAAGTCGAGTGCCGAAATTTTTTCCGTGATGTCGTCAAGCTGCTGAACGGTCGGAAGATTTTGCACGCGGATTTTTTCGAGGATAATTTCGAAACCCGCTGCCTTGAGTTCGTCTTCAACCAAGCCGATACTTTGCCCGCCCCAGCCGTAGCTGCCGAACGCGAACGCCTTATGATTCACGGGGCGCAAACCTTTCAAATAGCAAAGGAACGCGGCAATCGTCGGCATCATTTGATTGTTAATCGTCGGGGAACCAACCGCGAGGTATTTGCTCGTGAAAATATCGGTGACAATGTCCGCGAGGGCATTTTTCTTTATGTCGTAGTAAGCGGCGGGGATGCCTCGTTTGGCAAAAGCTTCGGTTATCGTCCGGGCAAGAATTTCCGTCGAATGCCACATGCTGTCAAAGACGACAACCGCCCGTTCTTCGACTTCGCCCGCGCTCCATTTTTTGTAGCAGTCAAAAATTTTATCGATATGCGTCCGCCAAATGACGCCGTGTCCCGTTGCAATCATTTTGATTTCCAAATCGCCCAGAGCTTTAAGCGCGATTTGTGCCTGCTTGCCGAAGGGCATTAAAATGTTCGCGTAATATTTCTTCGCCTCGCGCAAAATCGTTTCCAAATCGTTTTCGTCGTCGAAGCGCAGAGAGGTTGCGAGGTGTTCGCCGAAAGCGTCGTTGGAAAATAAAATCTTTTCTTCGGGGCAGTAAGTCACCATTGAATCAGGCCAATGAAGCATCGGAGTCGGAACAAATTTCAACGTGCGCTTGCCGATAGAAATTTCATCGCCCGCCTTGACCGCATGATAATTCAGCTTGCCGTAACGATTCGTCAACCCCTTCAAGCCGTTGGGATTCGTCGTGATAATTTCGGCGTTCGGAGCGAGGGCGGCAACTTCCTTGAGCGAACCGGAATGGTCGGGCTCGACGTGGCTTGAAACGATAACATCAATCTGCGCGGGGTCGACGACGGAAGAAATCCTTGCAAGCAATTCGTCTTTGAAATCAATCTTCGCCGTGTCAATCAGTGCAATTTTTTCGTCGAGGATAAGGTAAGCGTTGTAAGTTGAGCCGCGTGAAGTTTCGTAGCCGTGAAAATTTCTCATCGACCAATCGACCGCGCCCGTCCAAAAAATTTTTTCGCCAATCTCAATCGCCTTGCAGTTGTTCATCATTTCAAAAACCTCCCGAAAAATTTTTGTAAATCTTAGCATACTTGACGCGCCTTTACAAATTTTGCTACAATCGCCGCAAAGATTAAGAGAGGAGATTTTTTCATGGAGATAAAAAAAGTTTCGGAAGGCTCTGCTTTGACGGTTTATGTCAGCGGACGCCTCGACGCCGTCACTGCCTTTGAACTCGACAAAAATTTGAGCGCGTCTCTCGCAAGCGTGACCGACTTGACGATTGACCTCGCAGACTTGGAATATATTTCCTCTGCGGGCTTGCGCACCTTGCTCAAAATGCAAAAGCGAATGGACAGGCAGGGCGCAATGAGGATTCGCAACATCCGCGATAACGTCCGCGAGGTCTTGGACATGACGGGCTTTGCAAATTTCCTCACGATTGACGAGGACAAGAAAACAAAATTTTCCGTGAGCTTTTGAGGTGACACAATGATTAAAAATTTGAACTTAGAAAATCTTTTTCTGCGTTCGAAGGTCGCGATACCTTTCGTCGAGGATAATTCTTTCTTGCCCGAAAAAGTTTTCATCGACGGAATTTTTCCGGCGGGCACAATCTTTAAATTCCTTGAGCCGATTTGCAGCAAGAAGGTAAGTGCTTTCGGCGACCAAGTCAACGATTATTGCCACGCGGCGTCGCTCCTGTACAGCAACAAATTCAACGGCGAAGACGACGAGGACGAATACACCGTAATTTTTCACGTCGACTTGAGCGCGTTGTTTCTCTTGACCGAACCGATTGATGCGCAGGGAAATTCAATCGCCATTTGAAAAAAAAGCTCGTGAGGTTTTGAAAACTTCGCGGGCTTTTTGTTTGCTTTGAGAGGTATCGTCATGAAGAAAAAAATTTCGGGGCTCGGAGATCTGTTTTCGGACGTGGAAGAAATTTCGCCGCCCGATAAAAAAATTTCCGTGACCTTTGCCGAATACAAGCGCACCGAATCCGTCGAGCCGGAGGATTTGTTCAAAGGCTTCAACGAATTGCGAGCCGTGACTTTTTCGGCGGGGATTAATCAAGTCGAACACTTCATGAAATTTTTTGAGCGCGGCGAAGTCATAATCGGCAGCCCGCAACAAATCACTGCAGATTTCGCCGAGATGATTGCTTTGCAAGAATCTGCCGTCGATTACGTCAGCGAAAATTCTTTTCTGCAGAAAATGATTGCGGAGAAAAAATTTAAATTTTACGTGACATGCAGAGTGCACGCGAAAATTTATCTTATGAAGTCAAATGACGGGCGTTGTCGAGTTATCTTGTCGTCGGCGAATTTTTCTGCCAACGCTTGGCAAATGCGGCAGAAAGAAAATTTCGTCGTGATGGACGAGCCGGAAGCTTACGAATATTATCTGAACGTCTTCGAGGAGTTGCGGAAAAATTCTTCGGACGAAATTGGAATCGACGCCCGCACGCTCAAAGAGGACGGCACAAATCTTGAAGACTTGCCCGCGACAAAAGAGGCAGCCCATTCCAAGACGGCGGTTGTTGTTTACGAGCAGCCGCCCGATTCCAAAGAGGAGACCGAATATCTTTTCGCGCAACGAAAGACGGCGGAAAAATTTCGCGAAGTTTTAAAAGCCGCAGGCGTTCATCCGAATGAGGAAGGAAAAATTTTGCTCACCGCCGATAAAATTATTCGCATGAAAAAAATTATGCGCAACGCTCATGAAGAAAATCTCGCTCGCAAGAAAAATAAAACCGTCGTCATGCCCGAATTGCTCTTGGACTTTGAGAAACGCCGCGTGACTTTCAACGATGAACTTTGGAATTTGGAGCCGCCTGCCGAAGAAATTCGCAACGACATAAAAAATTTAATCGATTACATAAACCGCGCAGAGATTTTTCCCGGCGATGTTATTCAACTCAAGGCGATTTATTGGAAAGTCATTTTGTATATGTTCGCCTCGCCGTTCTTTGCGCGGCTTCGATATTTTTACAAAGACATTGTGCCCGCCAATTCGACAGGCAAAGTTTTTCCGATGTACATGATTTTGCGCGGCGGAACTCACGGCGGCAAGTCCTTAATCGTCGAGACAACGCAACGACTCATGTTTAATCGCACTCTGCCGTTGATTCCCGCCAATCGCTTTTCGACAAAATATTTTCCCGATTACAAGCTTGGCGTTAAAGGTTGCCCCATGCTTATCGACGACATAACCAACGCAAATTTAAAATACATGAAAGACATTGTGAAGGACGATTACATTTTAATTAACGAGAAAATTCTCGACCACGGCACATTTATCTTCACGAGCAACGACGCCGAACAAGTCAAGCCGGAAGTTTCCAAACGCGTCGTCGTTTTCACAATAAACAATCGACTCAACGCGGACGTTGCCAACCGCCAAGACGCCTCAATAAAAAAACTCCGCGACGAGATGCACAACGCGCTTTATCGGGCTTATCTGAAAAAAATTTTTCCTGCAGTCGAGGAACTCATTAACGAAATGATTCGCGGCGGCAGAGAAAATTGGTTGCCCGATATTTTTAAAATTTCCTCCGAGACGCTGACAGAAATTTTTCGTGAGCACGGCTTTGAGGTTCCGTGCGAATTGAAAATTTTTTCTTGGACAGATTTTCTCGGCGAAGAGATAAAATCCAAACAAGCGGTCGGCACGATAGAAAATCTTTTTGAATTCTCCCCGCAAATTTTTTCCGTCAATGAAGGCAAAGACCGTTTGACAATCGACCTTTCACGCCTCGACCAAAAAACTCAACAAAAAGTTTCCGACATCCTCGAAGCAGAATTGCCGCCCTCGACGGAACGAATTCGCGTCGGAAATATCGTGACGATGAAACTTTCCGAAATAAAAAAATTCGCCCGATTGCCTCTGTCGGACGATAAAAATTTCTTACAAAAAATTTTTTCCCTGTTCAGCCGAAAGTGATTCGTTCCAAAATTTCTTGCGGGCGGTCGACGATAATTTTTGCGCCGCTCTCGACAAGTTCACTGCGCGGACGAAATCCCCAAGTCACACCGACAGCCAAAAAGCCCGCGTTGAGTGCCGTTTCCATATCAACCGCCGTATCGCCGAAGTAGGCAACTTCCTCCGCCGCGACGGAAAATTTTTTTGCACCTTCCAAAGCACGAGTCGGGTCGGGCTTGCGAGGCAAACCGGGTTCGTCTCCGCTGACGTAAGAAAATTTTATCGGCGCAAGAATTTTTTCGGCAATGGCAACCGCCGCGAAGTGCTGCTTGTTCGTGCAGACACCGAGCGGAATTTTTTTTGCCTCCAAAGCCGCGAGGAACTCAATAATCCCGTCGTAGGGCTTGACTTTTTTTAAGCAGTTGCGGGCGTAGCAGCCGTTGTAAAAATCCAGAGCCTCGTCGACAAAATCAATCTTATCGGCGGGCAAGCTTCGAATCATCAATTTCCTTGCGCCGTTGCCGACGAATTGCCTGACCTCGTCAAGAGTGCGCAGCGGGAAATTGTAATGCGCGAGCATTTCGTTTACGCTGTCGTACAAATCGGCGAGGGTATCGACGAGCGTGCCGTCCATGTCGAAAATCGCCGCCTTGTAAATTTTCATCGTATCGCCTCCTTTGCCAGCTTTCAGCTATCATCTAAATTATAGCCTCCATTTCGTCGAGCCGCCGCAAAAATTTTTTCAAGCGCAAAAGTTCCGCCGCGTCCTCAACTTTCCGACCCGAATAAAAAAATTCTGCCGATAAATTTTTTCCGAGCCGCGCAGATTTTAAATTCGTGCGTCTTATGAGTTCGTTGACGGTGCCGGCGTTCCCGTCCAAAATTTTTACATGCGGCGGCAAAATTTTTCTGAACGTGTCTTTAAAATAATTGAAGTGCGTGCAACCCAAGACCAGCGACGAAAATTTTTCAAAGTCGTAAGCCGCAAGCTCTTCGCGCAAATAATTTTCCACTGCCGCCGAATTAAATTCTTGTCGCTCCGCAAATTCGACGAGCTGTGACAAAGCTTTAAGCTCCGCGAAATTTTCCGCGTGAATTTTTTTTATCAGCTTGAAAATTTTTTCGCCCGTGATTGTTATCGCCGTCGCCGCCACCAAAACTTTTCGATTCGGGAAGGCGTCCAATGCAACTTTCAAAGCCGGCTCCATTCCGATTATCGGCAGGGAATATTTTTCGCGCATGGCTTTCACCGCCACCGAAGTTGCCGTGTTGCATGCCACGACGATTGCTCCGACTTCCTGCGCGATTAAAAATCGGAACGCCTCGTCGACAAAGCGCAAGACTTCTTCGGGCGATTTCGTGCCGTAGGGAACATTGTCCTCGTCAGCGAAAAAAATAAATTCTTCTTGCGGCAAAACTTTTCCGGCGTGATGCAAGACGCTCAAGCCGCCGATACCAGAATCAAAAAAAGCAATCTTCATACGCTCAACCCCGCCGCCTTCAGCAAAATGAAAATCGCAAGTCCGACGAACGAACCGACTATCGAACCGTTGAGCCGAATCCAAATAAAATCTTTTTCCGCCTTGTCGTAAACCAAATTGTTCAGCTGCTCTTCCGTCAATTTGTCAAGCGCAGACTTCGCAACGACTCCGACGAGCGGTTGAGCATGAAGAGCCGCCCGCGCAGTCAATTCGTCGATAAATTTTTCAAAGGCGGCTTTGGCGGCGGTGTCCTCGTTCAAAAGTTTTAAAAGTCTGTCGTATTCTTCATTGAAAAGTTTCTTCAAAAGCCCGCCGAGATTTTTTGAATCGGGAGCGCGAAGTTGATTTTCCAAATGAATCAGCGCGAGTTCAATCGCCTCTTCGAGCGGCAAGGCAGTTGCGGCGTCGATTTGAATCCGTTCGACCAAGTCTTTAAATTCGGGCGTGTCACTCAACTCTGAAATTTTCAAGCGGCATTCGTTGAGCGTGCGGCGGTGCAGTTGAGTGTTGCCGGCGAGTTCGTCGAGGAGTTTCAGCAACTGAATTTGCATAATCCTTGCCGCTTCCTCGAAGTTCACCAAGTCCAACATTTGCGCGAGCCCCGCCATTAAAATTGAAAAGCCGCCCATGTTTTTGGTTTTTTCGTTGGCGTATTCTTCCAAAATCGCTTGAAGTTTATCGCAAGTTTCGGGCTTGGCAGCGGTCTTGCGCATCGCCTTGACGATACCGATAAAAATTTCCCTGTCCTTGTCGTTGCGTTTGAAGTGCGAGCCGAAATCGTCAATCAAACCTTGCGCGGGAATATCGCGGAGGATTCGGCGCAATTCATTGGCAATCGACTTGGAGCGCGTCTCTTTGTTTTGAGCGGCAACATATTTTTTCACGACGTTAAAGAGTTCGTCGACAATCATCTTGCGCGTCGAATCTTTGGCGAGGTATTCGACGATACGCGGCATGAGTTTGAAGTCACCGAGCTTTTTGAAAATCGAGCGGCGCGAAAAAAATTCCTGCTGAACCATGATGACCGACGCCTTGACAAAATCTTTTCTGCGTCGAGGAAGTATCGCCGTGTGAAATGAAAAACCCAGCGGCTTTTTGAAAAGAGCAGTCACCGCGAACCAGTCAGCTATCCCGCCGACGAGTGCCGCCTCCGTCACGAATAAAAATCCTTCCGCAATGACGTTGCCGGGAAATATGATTTTGAAGCCGACCGCCATCAAAAAACACAACGCCGCGCAGAGCAAAGTTGTATCCGCTGTATTCCACCTGTTCAAAAAATTCACGACCTTTCAGAGGCAATGCTTATTCAAACGCGAGGGCTTGCTTGAAAATCAAATTCAAATTTCGACAACGCGGCATAAGTGCCTATCGCAAAAATTTCGTCGCCCGCTGCAAAAATGTATTCGGGCGGCGGCGGCACGAGCATCTCCTTATCTTTGATTAACGCAATGACATTCAAGCCGCAGGCAGCGCGCAAATTCAATTGGATTAAATTTTTCCCGATAAATTTCGGCGGCACTTCCAAGCGCATAATTTTTATTTCAGATTCAAGCTCAATGTAATCGACGAGGTTAGACGAAACCAAATGCGCGGCAACTCGTCTTGCCGTGTCGCGTTCAGAAAAAATCACTTTCGTTGCGCCAAGCCTCTTTGCCATTTCCGCGTGGCGTTCGTCTATCGCCTTTACAACGATTTCCGAAACGTTCCGCTCTTTGCAAAGCATGGTAGCCATCAAACTCGCCTCAAGATTTTTCGAGGCAATGACGACCGTATCAAAATTTGCAATGCCGACTTGATCCAAAGCCCGTGCGTCGTGAATGTCGAAGCTCACAACGTGCGTTAAATGTTCGGCCAAATCCGCCGCAATGTTTTCATCTTTGTCTACTCCCAAAACTTCATAGCCCATCTCTTCAAGCGTCAATGCAACGTTCCTGCCGAAACGCCCCAGTCCGAGTATCGCGAATTGCTTTTGCATAGTTATCATCCTCAACCTATCATAATGTCTTCCGGCGGATATTTTATCGCCGAATCTTTTTGCGTTATCAATGCCAGCATGAAAGTCATTATCCCGATTCTGCCGACCAACATCGTCAACGTCAATATCAATTTGCCCCAAACATTCCACTCCGAAGTTATTCCTATGCCCATGCCGACCGTGCCGAAGCCCGAAACCGTTTCAAAGACAACTACTTCCAAATTATGAACTTCGCCGTCAATCATCGATAAAATTATTCCCGCGACAACTATCCAAATTGTTCCCATAGTAAAAATTGCAAAGGCTCTGTCGCGAATTTCACGGGTTATGCGCCGCCCGAAAACGACAATCTCTTTTTTGCCGCGAAAGACCGTCCACATCGACATTATGATTACAAAAAAGGTCGTGCTCTTTATGCCGCCGCCCGTCGACAGAGGCGCAGCTCCGATAAACATTAAGATAATCATCGTCAGTTGCGTGATTTGCTCTGCCTGCATCAAGTCAAACGTGTTGAAACCCGCCGTCCTGCACGAAACCGAAGTAAAACAAGCGTTGGCGAGCTGCGCGGGGACAGACAATTTGCCGACCGTATCGGGATTATAATATTCCACAGCGAAGATTAAAAACGTTCCGACGAGAATCAGCGCGGCGTTCATGACGACGACAATTTTTGTGTGAAGAGAAAATTTTTTCCAGCGTCGACGATTCACGAAATCCGATATGACCGTAAATCCTGTTCCGCCCAAAATTATCAACGTGCCGATACACGCCATCAAAAAATAATCGTCGTTGCGTTTGCAGAGGCTGTCGTAGTTGCCGAACAAATCGAAGCCGGCATTGCAGAACGCCGAGACCGAATGAAAAATCCCGTAGCCCACCGCCTTTGCTCCGAATTCGGGTATAAAATGAAGCGTCAGCACCGCAGCGAAGAAACCTTCAATCACGAGCGTGTATTTAATTATTTTGCGAATCAGCTCAATCATCCTCGCTTGCCCGCCTTGATTAAGCGACTCTTGCAAAATCAAATTTTCTTGCAGGTGGAAACGATAGCCTATCTTGTACACGACCATCGTTGCCAATGTCATTATGCCCAGCCCGCCGACTTGAATCAGCAGGAGCATTACGACCGTGCCGAATATCGTTAAATCGTTGTGCACGTCGACGACCGTCAAGCCCGTCACGCATGAAGCCGACGTGGAAACGAACAGCGCATCGATCAGCGACAGTCCCAAATTATTTGTTGTGCTTATCGGCAACATCAAAAGCCCCGTGCCGAGCAAAATCATAAACACAAAGCTCAAGATAATGACCTGCGTCGGTTTCAGGCGAAAAGCTCTTTGAAAGCGTTTGAAATAATCGACGTGTTGCAAGTCATGCGCCATTGTCAATTATCCTCCCTGCGCAATGTGTTCGATAAGTTGCGAAACGATAAACAGGAACATGCCGACCAAGCCGCCGCAAATCGAGCCGTTGATACGAATCATCTGCAAATCGTCCGCCACGTGACTTTCAACAAATTCCGTCAGTTCGTCGTCGCTGAACTTGTCGAGCCGTTCGCGAATCATCTGCGGAATTTGCCCGCGATATTCTTCCAACAAATTCTCAATGAAATCTTTTATGAGCTTGTCGAAACTCTTCTGAAGTTTTTCGTCCTTAATGAATTCGTCAATCTTCGCGTCGACGAGATAATCAATCGACTCTTTCCAAATGACGGGCTTGCGTTCGACTTCGACAATGCGCGTTGACTTCGGATTGGCTGCCTGCTGTCGACGAAGCTTTTCCAAAATCTTCGGGTCGGTTTCTCCTTTGACGTTCACATCGAGCCACGTCTTGATAAAATTTTCCGTGTCGAATTTCTGCAGGAAAAGTTTCATCAAGTCGTTGAGAAATTTTTTTGTATTGAGACTGCCCGCCGCCGAATTCACGAAGCCGCCGAACATTTTTATCATTTCGTCAGCCGCGTTCGCCGTGTCGCTGTCGACGAGCGCGCCCGTCATGTTGAGAACTTTTTCGGCGTCGCTGATTTTTTTCTCGACGGTCTCATTTAAAATATTCAAAATTTTTTCGTCGGTCAAATCCATTGAACTCAACACGAGCGCACGCCCCGCCGAATCGCCTTCGTAAGCCTCGCGCAGTTCGGTTATCTTTTTGAGAATCTCCTCTTGCATGTGCGGGCTGCGAAGAATTTTATGCCCCGTGTCAAAGAGCGTGATTAAAATTTTTCGGCTGTGCTTGTCGCTCTTGACGACCTTTAACACGGCGTCGAAAAGTTTTTCCGCGTCGAGATTTTTAATTTCGTTTTCCAAAATCGGCGCGACGCTCCGAGAAATTTTTTGCGTATCGAGTCCGTTAAAAAGTTCGCCGATAATTTCCCGCACGAGGGTTTTTGTTTTGGCGCGCCCTTTGTTTTGTTCGAAGTAGTCAATCAAAAGTTGGGCGGTGTTTTCGTCGTGAACGGTCTCCATAATATTTTTCGTGTTGAGCAAATCGGTGCCGACGAATTCGACGATGGCATCCATGATTCGCCCGCGATTGCGTCTTAAAATTTCCGTGTGGAAACCGATTCCGAGCGGCTTGCGAAAGAGAGCCGTCACGCCGAACCAGTCAGCCATGCCTCCGATTGTCGCCGCCAAGAATCCGTGATTAAACAAACCGAGAATGAATCCGCCCGTCGCGCCCGTCAATATAAATTTCAGCGGCGAAATTTCCGGCAGTGTCGAGACCGCGCACAGAGCACTTGCCGCCAAAGTCGCCGTCGCTTTTGTTTTATTTTCCAAAAAAATTTTCACCTCCATCTGTCAAAATTATTTTATCACGAAATCGTTGCCTTGTCTTCAAATTTTTTTCAGCAATCTTTATTTCATTGCAAACAACACAAGCAAAATTTTTTTTTCGACAAAAAAGAGACCCGCCGAAGCGAGCCTCTTAAAATTTTTTCCGTCAAAATTATTTCTTGGGTTTTTTCTCTTTGATACGAGCCGCCTTGCCCGTGAGCTTGCGCAGATAGTAAAGCTTGGCACGACGAACCGCGCCGCGACGAACGACTTCAATTTTCTCGACGCGAGGCGAATGCACGGGGAATAATCTTTCGACGCCGACGCCGTAAGAAATTCTGCGGACGGTGAACATTTCGCGCACGCCCGTTCCTTGACGACCGATAACGACGCCTTCGAAAATCTGAATGCGTTCGCGGTTGCCTTCGACGATTTTTGCATGAACACGAACGGTATCGCCCGGCGCGAATTGCGGAATGTTGTCGCGCAGTTGTTCCTTCTCAATGAGTTCGATAATATTCAATTTCAAGTCCTCCCATCTTTGTCCGACGTTCTTGCCCGCACGCAGAGGAACGCCTTTTAAGCTTGCAAAGTCTAACACAAAAATTTTATCGCTGTCAAGATTTTTATTGACAAACGCGGCGATTTGCAGGAAAATAGGCGCGTTGAAAATTTCATATCGATTGGGTCGAGTGGCGCAAGCCTCAATAGGGAATCCGGTCAAAAGCCGGAACGATCACGTCACCGTAGCGGGGAGCGACTCTGCAATCATGTCACTGGGGAAACTTGGGAAGGCGCAGAGGAGCATTGAGCCGAAGTCGGGAGAACTGCTCGATTGACAATCACCGTTTGACCTGCGAGCGACAGGGAGGAGATTAATT
>CAMVAG010000036.1 GCA_947165405.1 uncultured Selenomonadales bacterium | reverse complement strand
AATCGCCACAAAAATTTCGCCTCCATAAATTTATTCGCTGTACTATAACACAAAATCATCGAAAAGTTTATTTGCTCGTTCGGAAAAAATTTTTGCCAATTCCTCTGAAGACAAATGCCGTGCCATGCTCACGGTGATTCCGTCTGAAGCCGCACGCCTGATTTGCCGGATTTTTATTCGATTGTTATAAAAAAACTCTCCCGCCCGATTGAACTCCAAATATTTTCTCCACTTGTTCTTTTTATCGAACGTAATTTTCAAGGAGTCACGACCGAAAATCCATCTGAGCTTAAATCTTTTAACCAACAGCCTTTTGTAAAATATTTCATGCCAAATACTGTTAGGCTCACCCGCAATCTCAACAAGAATCCTCGAAATATATCGTTCACTTTGTCGTTCCGTATGATGATTTCCGTCACAAGAGCCATAAGTTTCTACACCGCAGGCAGATATTGCTTTGACATACCTCGCTACAAATGGTTCTAAAAGGAAAACCGGAACTTTTGGGTCAAAACTTTCATGTAAAAATCTTTTCCAAGTTCTTCCTATAGGAGGACAAGATTCACATCCGCCGATAAGTTTTGAGTAAAAAATTTTTTCGACGTTCGCGGAGGGATTAATGAAAATTTTATCGCCTTCCACTTTGCCGAGATTGTCTGACGTCAAAAGTTTATTAAGATAAGAAGCGTCGTCGCGGTCGGAATTGTCACTTAAAACAAGCCCTGTGTCTTCCAACAAAAAACCTCGCGCTTTCAAAATTTCCGCCGCGTATTCTTCATCGTTTGAACATTTTTCTTTTATTGCCTTGAAAAAGACCTCTATTCCGTCAAACAAATTTTCCAAAACATTTCACCTTAAAAATTTTATCGTCGCCTCAAAGCTTTGGGCTTGTCAAGAATTTCGCTGAAGATAAAAGCATTCATGACATTCGACGGCGTCAAGTTCAAGTCAAATTCGTTTGTTTCCTCCGTCTCACGAAATTCACGGGCGGAAATTTTTTTCTTCGGCGGCGAAGATTTTTTCGGGCGAATCTCGGCTTGATTCGGAGTCTCGATAAAAATCGGGATCTCTTCGCCGGGCAAGTTCGGGTCGTTTGCTATCGTCGGTATGTCAAAATCGCGGGAATCTTCGGGCGGCGGCAGCCGTCTTTTTTTGCGTTTGCTCATGTTGTCGATAATCGTGACCGCCAGCCAAATTAAAAAGATTGTTACAAGTTCCATAAAGGCACCTCGTTTCAAGTTATTTTTGTCAGCAAAATTTTTTCGCGGACGGAAATTATCTGCGTCTCGTCGTCGTATTCGGCTTGGAAAAATTCAAAGTCTTGCAGGGATTTTTTCAGGCGCGCAAGTTTTTGAATCAGTTCCAATTTGTCGTCGAGCGTCGTCCTTATCCCGAAAATAATTCCCGTCAAAGCTTTCAAGTCGTATTGCAAATTCCTCGCGAACTTGTCGGCGTAACGATAAAATTTGTCCTTCAAAAAAATTCGGTACTCGCGCTCGTAATTCCAATCTGTCATCTTCCGATAAAATTTTTCTTGATAGTCGTCGTCGTATTTGTCGGGTGCCGCGCAGTCGTCAAGCTTGTAACTTTTGACGCCGCCGCTGCCCGTCAACCAATCTTCCGCGTGAATAAAATTCAAATGCCTAAGCGTGTCGAAAAAATTTCTCTCAATGACCTGTCGGCTGTATTCTATCGGCTTGACTTCGAGGGACTTGGCGGCGAAATTTATAAACTCCTTCCCGTCAACGGCCTCCGTCTCGTAAATGAAACAAATGCCCTTGTGGTTGTCGGCGTAGTTGCCCCACATTGCCGAATTCGTCGGCGTCTCCGAAAAGCAAACGACGTAGCCGTTGGGATACATAATCGCCTTGAGGCGTTCGAGGTAAGTGCGCGGGAAAATAAATCGCAACCACAACATCTGCTGCTTGAATTTGTAATTCATATCGGACAAGCGGCTGTTGAGTTTCAGACTAAGCAAGCCCGATTCCATCATGTCGCAATTCAGATTTTCAATCTCTTCAATCTTTTGCTTGCGGACGGCGTCGCTCACGTTGCGCAATGCCTCGAAAGAAATTTCATATTCCACGTCGAAAAATTTTTCGTTGAAGTCGCCGCGAATCAAGCCGAGACTTTTGCACTTGCGAACGCAAATTACAAACGCGGCGTCAATCAGCATGCGGAAGATAAATTCCATTTCGCGCCCGTAGCATTTGATTTTGTCCGCGCCGTAAAAGTTGACGACCTCTTGAGTTATTTCCTCCGACAAAAATTTTTCGCCAAGTTCCTCGAAAATTTTACTCAACGGCGAATCGTCGAAGCGGTGCAGATTTGACAACAGACTTTTGCTTTTCAAGTCGCTCAAAAAATTTTCGTGCTCGGAGGAATAAAATCGCCCGGACATGAGGAAATGCGTTTGCAGATTATAAAACAGACTGCAGATAAAATTTTTCAGCAGCCCTTCCCAAGCCGGCTTGTCGCCGCGCCAAAAAATTTTTACATAGCCTTCAATCGGGTCGTTGAGCTCGGAAGGTTCCGCGAAATAAAACGCGCCTCTGTCCAACTCAAGCAACGCGCTTTTAATCGTCCTGTACCTGTAAAGTTTCACGCCATGCCCTCACGAAAAATTTTTTCAAGCAGAATTATATCGAAGCCGAAAATTTTTCACAACCTCCGCAAAAAAAAAAGAGTCTCGCATTTGCGAAACTCACAAAAGAAATTTTAAGAGCTTATCTTAAAAGACCAAGCACCGCGCTTGAATGTTGATTTGCAATGGCGAACATCGATTGCATTCTGTCTCTTTGGAAGAAGTCCAGCGCGTATACCGTCAAAGTTTTTGCCATGTTCGCGTTGCGTATCATTGAATCGGGTTCTTGAATATTGTTGATTTCAATCGCCAAGCTGTCCGCAATGTATCCGAGCCGCTTTTCGGAAGAGCCGATTGTTTGAAGTTGTTCGGTCGCTTTGTTCAAGGCGTTGTTTATCGTCGACAGAGCCGCGTCCGCATCTTCCTTTGTCGAAATGCTGATTATGTTTCCGTCAGCACCTTTGAGACCGAAAGCCTCCGCTCGCATGTCGTTGAAGCCGAAGTTTATCGTTTGGTCAATCGTCTCGCCGATTTGGAAGAAGACGGAATTATCTTCCCGCGCGTCTTCGGCAAAAGTCGTCGTCTTGAAATTATTCAGCACGGAAGTCGCAGCCGATTTGGTGTTGCCCGAAGCATCCGCGACGTTGATTGAGACGCCCGAAATTTGTTCGGTAAGTCCCGGTTTGCGAGCCTCCACACTCAAGCCGTTGCTGCCGTCGGGTTTGACAATGTCGGCTGCCATAACATTATAATCTGCCAAGTCTTTTTGATATTGCGGCAAGAAATTTTTTTCGTAATCATTCTTGTAAGTCTCATATTCCGAATAAAGCCTTTCGTATTCGCTTGATTCCCTTTCATACTGCTCAACCAAACCGGGATAAGCCTCAACGTAAGCCGAATATTTTTCGTAAGCCGCTTGATAATCTTCCGCAGTCGAATAATTACCGTTTTGTCTCAAATATTCGTTGTAAGCATTGACAATCCCTTTGCGTTCCATGTCAACCGAATTGGGAGCCGTGTCGAGATAAGCCGCATAATTTTCATAAGCCGCGCTGTGGTCGGGAGCATTCGCAACGTAATTTGCAAACTCTGCATAAGCTGTGTTGAAGGCAGCCCGCGCCGAATCATAGCTGTCCTTTTGATTCACGTAACGATTGTAATCCGCAATTGTGGAAGAATCGGCTTCAGCCGCGTCGGGATTATTTTCAAGATAAGTTTCGTATTTTGCATAAGCCGCTTCGTAATTCGCCTGCGCCGAATTATAAATATCCATCTCGTTCAAATATTGATTGTAAGCCGTAATTTCCGCAGTGCGTTCTTCGAAAGACTTGGATGCATAATTTTCGACGTCTTCTTCGATAATCGTTGCGGTTCCGGCTTGAACTGCGCCGTAAATTGCTTCCGCTGCATGATATTCGTCAGCTGTCTCAAAACTTTCCAATGCAGGCGCGCTGTCCGGAACAAATTCTCTCGGAATGACAGGTTGGGGAACTTCTTTGGTTTTGGTCGGCGCAATCGGAGCGACAGGTGCAGCAGGTGCAATCGGTGCGACAGGTGCAATCGGTGCGGGCGGTTCGACGGGTTTAGTCAAAATGTTGCTTGCACCGCCGACAAAAGCACTGTCCCTCAACGACACGCCGTTTATCTTGTTGAGGTTTATAAAAATATCTTCAAGCTTGTTGTTGCCGACGGTAAAGCTCGTCGTGTAGATGTTGCCGCCTTGAACGTAAGAAGCAGTGATACGGTCGGTGGCCTCAATGCCGAGACTTCCTCCGTTGCTGTTTTGCAAGGCGGTTAATGCAGTCGAGGCAGTCGTGCCGCTGTACAAAGCATTGTTGCTCAATATCGTTGCGGTTGAGGGGTTGCTCGTCGTGGCAGAGCCGTCAATCAATTTCCTGCCGTTGAAAGTAATTTGTGAATCCGTCGAAATTTGATTGACGAGACGATTAATATCCCGTTGAATTACACGGCGATCGACGTCTGTGAGTGCTTCGTCTGTGGCAGTAGTCGCAAGCCGCTGAATCTCTTTGATTGAGTCGACGATTGAATTTCCGCTGCCCTGTGCCGTTTTGAGGAGCGCGGTATCATCTTGGATATTTTTGTTTGCTTGACCGAGAACTTGCGTCCTAATGCGCAGGCTCTCTTCGATTGTGTAAGCGGATACATTGTTGATTGCGTCGTCGTCGGTTTGTGTGGTTTTTGATGCTCGTTGCGTCTCTCTTTGAGCAGCTATCCTGTTTTGATTCAATATCGACATTGAGCCGAGTGCGTCGCCGGCGATTCCGGTCATAGCCGTTCGTTGACCGATTCCTCTTTGAAAAGCGGCTTTGCTTTGACCGAACATCGGCTGCGAACCGAACGAGCCGACATTGTTGTTAATCATCGTCGCCATAATAATTCCTCCTTGGTAAAAAAAATCCGTTAAGCTCTTATCGGCATTGTAGCAAAAAATTTTCGTTATGCAAAGAGTTTGCAAAAAAATATCCCGCAAGTTTTTAATGCTGCTTGCGAGATTTTTAAAAGATTATTTCTGCGCGGGAATATTTTTTCTGCCTTTGCCGGCTTCGCTTATCGATTTGCGCATTTCCGTATCCGATTGAACGTTCATCATGTTGTAGTAATCCATGACGCCGAGATTGCCCGCTTTGAAGGCCTCTGCCATTGCGTGAGGAACTTCCGCCTGCGCCTCAACGACCTTTGCCTCCATCTCTTGGGTGTAAGCTTTCATTTCCTGTTCTTTCGCGACCGCCATAGCTCGACGCTCTTCCGCCTTTGCTTGAGCGATTCGTTTGTCAGCCTCTGCTTGGTCTGTCTGAAGTTGCGCGCCGATATTCCGTCCGACGTCAACGTCCGCAATGTCGATTGATAAAATTTCAAAAGCTGTGCCCGCGTCGAGTCCCTTGCCCAAAACGGTTTTGGAAATATCATCGGGGCTTTCCAAAACATCGGTGTGCATTTCGGAGCTGCCGACCGTCGTGACGATACCTTCGCCGACACGCGCAATAATCGTTGGCTCGCCCGCGCCGCCGACCAATCTGTCGATATTCGCACGAACCGTGACACGCGCTTTGATTTTTAATTCGATACCGTTTTTGGCAACGGCAGAGACCACGGGCGTTTCAATGACTTTCGGATTGACGCTCATTTGAACTGCTTCCAAAACGTCACGACCTGCCAAGTCAATCGCCGCCGATCTTTCAAACGGCAAAACAATCTGCGCACGTTGCGAGGCGATTAAAGCGTCAACAACTTTATCGACATTGCCGCCCGCGAGGTAGTGAGCTTCCAACTGATTGACGTTGACATCCAAGCCCGCCTTGTTTGCTTTGATTAACGGCATGACGATTTTCGCGGGAGGAACGCGCCGCATCCTCATTCCTATCAGCGTGAATATCCCGACGTGAACATCCGCCGCCAACGCCGAAATCCATAAACCTATCGGAACGAAATGCAGGAACACCGCCGCGATTATTAATCCGATTAACACGAAGAAGCCTGTACCGATTAGAAAATCCATGAGTTAAGACCTCCTTTGACAGCTAAATTTGACGAACCATTATGCGGGAGCCGTCCACGTTGATGACTTTGACGCTTTCGCCCTGCTTGACGAAACTGCCTTCCGCCACAACGTCAAGAGGCTCGCCGTCAACAGTAATTGTTCCGGCAGGGCGCAAGTCTGTCACGCAAACACCAACCGCGCCGAGAAATTTGCTCTTGTCAATGACGCTCGTGTAGCCGTCGCGATTTTGCTGGCGTTCGTCAAGGACAAGTTCGTCAAGCATTCCCTCATTCTTCTTTGAGCCGCGACTGCCGAGATACAACACAATGAAAATCCCACACAACGCGATAGCTATCATTGCGCAATACGTCAGTATTACAACCGCCGAACTTGCACCCGAAAAAATTTGAACGTCCGACATCTCCCTCACCTCCGCAAAAATTTTAAAAGCTCAGTTCGGAATAATTATTTCTGCGCCGCCGCTTGAATCCCCTTCAACGCTGTAAGGCAACTGCTCCCGATTTTGTGCGAAACGTTTTCTGAAGTCCTCGATTTCCTTTTTGAACATCGGAATAAATTTTTCAATCCGCTTTGCCGCCTCCGCCGTCAATTCCGGCAACCGCAACAAAAGTTCGCGATACCACTCCAGCCGCTCCATGTAGTGTTGGCTCATAAGTCGTTCGCGTTTGACGTAAGCATAAGCATTATCCGCCACCATGCGCCGAAGATTTTTATTTTTGACAAGCAGATTGAGCTTCGTGACAAATTCGCGGTCGTCACGATAAATAAAACCGGTGCGACCTTCCTCAATTGTTTTTGAGTAGACGACGGGCGACGCCAAAACTACGCAACCGCTGCCCGCGCACTCAATGAATTTCAAATCGGATTTCGAACGATTGAATTCGTTATCGCGCAGAGGCAAAATGGCAATGTCCGACGAACGAATCGCCGCCTCGTAAACGTCGTAGGGAACGAATTGCCCCTCGTATTTTTTCAAGTCGCCGATAAAAGTTTTGTTCTCCGCTTCCAGCGCGTCGAATAAATTTTTTCGCGCCAAAATCTTGAACTCAATCTTGTTGCCGTATTGATTGGCGAACCTGTTCAAAATCGGAAGCAGCTCGATAAAATCTCCGTCGCGATTGAGTGCGCCGAAAAAAATCGTGACGGGCTTTTTCTGCTTGAATTCATCATCAAAATCTCTAGGCGGCGGCAAACGTCTCAACTGATTCGCAAAAACCGTGACGTGCGGATTGTATTGGCTCAAATAGTCGGCAAGATACGGCGTCGAGGTTTGAATCGCATGAACCGCCCGAAAATTTATCCAAGCCGTCTTTTTATAATCGTTTTCCCACAAAACCGGGTGGTCGTCCATTTCGGAAATAAAAAGTATTCCCTTGCGCCGCAGCATTCTGAAAAAATCCAAGCCGACCGCAAACGACGGGAAACACATTCGCTGATTGATAAAAATTCTGTCCTCGAATTGCTCGCGCTCAAAAATTTTATACTTCTTGCCCACCGGTGACGACACGATAAAGACGTTCGGCTCCGCCATGAAAAATGCATTGGGCATGTGGACGCGGGCAGGTGCGCAAACCGTCGACTCGCCAATCAGCGTTTGAACCATTGTTTTTTTCGGCGGCGTGCTCTTGCAGGCGGTGAAGATATAAGTGAAGACCGAAAGCTCCGTGTTTGAAATTTCGGCGATTTTTCGTTTGACGGGGATAGGTCGCCCGGCGTTCAGCGAACGAAGAATCGATAAGCCCGCCTCCTCAATCGCGTCGCCAAGTTCCTCGTGATTCAGCGTGACTTTGAATTTCAGCGGCTTGTCTTCGAGAATCGCAGCGATATTGTCCGCGTGCCCGATATTGTCCAGCGTAAAAATCAGCGTGCCGCCAAGCTTGAGGCGTATGGCGATTTTTTTTATCAGCAAGACAAGTTTTTCATTGTCGAGCCTCCCGATAAGCGGACTCTGAATTAAAATTGCGTCGAACAAACCTTTAACGTCCGTCAAGTTTCTGGCGACGGTGTAATTGCAATCGGGCTGAACTTCCAAGAATTTTTTTTCTGTCGTCTCGAAGTCGGCGGGCGCGTCTCCGATAAGCTCAAGCACCGTCTTTGACCGCGCCGGAATAAAAGTTTCGAAAGTCATCGCCTTGTCCTCAACGAACCAAACTGTACATCAAATCTTCCTGCGCCTTCATGCACTTCATCAATTCAAAGCGTTCAAGAATCGTTTCGCGAGCCGCCGCACCCAATTTCTTTGCGCGTTCGGGGTCGTCGAGTTGCTCCTCAATCTTGCGGGCAATGTGATAGGGCGAACGGAATTCGGCAAGCAAACCGTTGACGCCGTCTTCCATGACCTCTTGCACGGGCGGAGTCTTCGAGCCGACCATCGGGCAAGCAAAACTCATCGCCTCAAGGAAAGACCAACTCAACACGAACGGACGAGTTAAATAGACGTGACAACTTGACGCCCGCAAAATTTTCTGATAGTCGCCGCGATTTCTCAAGCCGACGAAGTGCACGCGGTCAGTGGGATAGCCGCCCTTCTTTTCTTCTTCCTTGAGGTAAGTCGTGCCTTGAAGTTGCGCGCCGTAACAAATTCTGTCCTTGCCGACAACGACAACGTGAGTATTCGGGCGACGAGCCAACACGTGACGAATCGCGTCCATGAAATACGGGAAGCCGCGATAAATTTCAAAGCCGCGAGCAACGTAAGTGATAATCTCCGTGCCTTCGGGCAAGTTGAGTTTAATATCGTCAAGCACAAGACCGGGACGCTTGCCGCTGGGGTCGGGCGAACAAAATCTTGTGTCAATGCCTTCGTGAATTACATGAATCTTCGGCTTGTATTCTTCGGGGAATTGCGAATACTGCCACTTGGTCGGCGCAATGCCCGCGTCACACAATTCCAAATTCATCAAGTGGTGCGCGTTGCGTGTGCGAATCGAAATGCGGTTGCCCATCTGCGGAATTTCATCCGGCCACCAATAACAATCGCTGTCTTCAACCAGATAATACCATTCGAAGTAGCCGAGTATCGGAACTTTCGGATACATGTCTTTGCAATAAAGAGTTGAGCCCCAGCCCGTGTGACCGATTATCACATCGGGGCGAACGTTCTTTTCTTTTGCGAGCCACTCCATTGCCCGCAAGACGGCTTGTCCTTCGACGACAGCCTCTGCTGCCGGGCGCAACGGTCCGCAAGTTTTTATCCACTTGTCCGCGTCTTCGGAGGGCTTCGGATAAAGTGCAAGCGTCACGCCTTTGAGCTGCGCGTTAATCGAATTTTCTTTTGACAGGAAAAAAACTTCGTTTTCGGGGTTGCTTGCCAGATACGGCGCAAGGTTGAGATATTGCGCGGGGAACGACGGGTGCAGAATAAAAATATTCACGATAAAAATCCTCCTATAAGCTAACAATGACAGCTAACAGCTTCATCCCATTTGTGCTTGGTGAAGTTTGGCATATACGCCGTTTCGTTTCATGAGTTCGTCGTGCGTGCCCGCCTCGATTATGCGCCCTTTGTCGATAACGATAATCGCGTCACAACCTCTGACGGTCGACAGGCGGTGAGCAATCATAAGCATCGTGCGCCCGCGAGAAATCGGCTCGATATTGCTCATGATAATGTTTTCGGATTCGTAGTCGAGGGCGGAAGTTGCCTCGTCGAAAATCAAAATGCGCGGGTTGGAAATCAAAGCACGGGCAATCGCAATGCGTTGACGTTGACCGCCGCTCAAAAGGGAGCCGCGTTCGCCGACGAAGGTATCATAGCCGTGGGGGAACTGACTTACAAATTCATCTGCGCCCGCCAAACGCGCCGCTTGCACAACTTCTTCGTGAGTTGCGTTCGGGCAAGCAATGCGGATGTTTTCTTCGACGGTGCCGCTGAAAAGTTTGCTGTCTTGCAAGACGACACCTATTTGACGACGCAACCAAGCCGGCTCAACTTGTGCAATGTCCACGCCGTCAATCATAATGCGTCCCGTTTCGGGAACGTAGAGTCGCTGAATCAATTTCGTGAGCGTCGACTTGCCCGAACCCGATCGCCCGACGATACCGACTTTCATGCCGGCGGGGATTCTTATGTTTACATTGTCAAGAACTTTTCCGGCTTCGGGCGAATAACTGAACGCCAATTTTTCCAAAGCGATTTCTCCGCGCAAGCTCGGCAGTGTCGTGCGGGAGGGATTGAACGTCGGCTCTATGTCTTCGTCCATGATGTCCGCGAGCCTTTCCATTGAAACGCGAATTTGTTGGAAGTGTTGCCACTGATTTATAAGGCGCATAACCGGCGCGATTAACTGCCCTGCAATCATTTGGAACGCAATCAATTCGCCGACGGTTATATCGCCTTCCATGACGTAATAGGCACCAATCCACAGAATGACGAGGTTAAATATGCTGAAGAAGAAGGAGCCGATTGAATTCGCGATGTTAGCCAAGTTGACAACGGAGAGATTGGCACTGACCAAGCGGGCGAGCATTTCCTCGTAGCGGCGGATAAAATT
The DNA here is from genome assembly GCA_947165405.1 of uncultured Selenomonadales bacterium. Lineage (GTDB taxonomy): Bacteria > Bacillota > Negativicutes > Selenomonadales > Selenomonadaceae > Quinella. The sequence goes on along the minus strand of CAMVAG010000036.1, from coordinate 2,959 downwards.
GTTTTCCACGCTTGAGGATTTGACCGTGTGAATGCCGGTTATCGTTTCGATAAGGAAGGAGCGATTTTCGGAAGCGATTAAAAATTTATCGTTAATCAAGCGTTTGAAAATCGGCGCAACGATTAAATTCAACAGCACGAAGAGAGGAATCATTACCAAGACGACGATACTCAAGATTCGGCTGTAGTAGAGGAACATGACGGCGAAATAAATCACCGCGAAGACAATATCCAAAACGATTGTAATGCTGTTACCCGTCATGAACGAACGCAACGTTTCCAATTCGCCGAGACGCGATACAACGTCGCCGACCTGCCACTTTTGGAAATAGCTGACGGGCAAGGCGGTTATGTTTTTGAAAAGCCGCGAACTCAACGCCACGTCCATTTTGTTTGTGATATTTACAAAGAGATAGGAACGCAACGCCAGCATCCATTGTTGGAAGAGCGTGCAGACAACCATGCCCAAAACCAAGATGTCGAGCGCATCCGCCGCCCTGTGCACCAAAACTTTATCGATGATGTTTTGCACGAAGAAAGGCGACGCCAAGCCCAAAACTTGCAGGATAAGCGACATGAACAAAACGCTTTCGAGGAAGGGCACATACTTTGAGACAACCGGAATAAACCACTTGAAACCGAATTTGCTTTTTTTCCTGTCGAGTTCAAAGCGGCGTGTGAAAAGAATCGCGTCGCCCGTCCAGTCCATTAAAAGTTTATAGCGGTCGACTTTAACGGGCTGTTGAGAGAAGGCGGGATCCATTACGTAAATATTTCCCTCGCGTATCGTCGTAATGACAACGCTCCTGCCCGAATGCAATTTAATCAAAACGGGATAGACGAGCTTGTCCAAGTCTTCCTCTTTCAAGCCCTCATACTTGCGCGCCTTCAATTTCAATTCACGGGCAGCTCTTACCAAAGTCGTGAAGTCGACGGCACCCGTTTTCAAGACATAGGCGCGTTCGAGCTGGCGATAATCGGCGGGGATGTTGTAGTATTTGGCAATGGCGATAAGGCAGGCAAGACCGGTATCGATGCCGTTGACGACGCCGCCGTCTTCGGATTGTTGTTGAACGTTTGTATCGAGTTGACCGGGCTTTGCTTGTTCGGCAGGAACTTTTTTGATTGGAACTTTGCCGAGAGCTTGTCCGCCCGATTTTTGCGGAGTCTGTCCTTGAGAAGGCACCATGCTTTTATCGTCGGGAGTTCGATTTTTATTTTCCGCCATGAATCAACGCTCCCTCAAGGCTTCTGACGTGTAGCGGCGGAACGGGTCGAGGAAGAAGTCGATAATGCGTTTTTCCTTGATTTTAATTTCCGCGCTGACGTTCATGCCGACTTCGAGTTTGGCAGGCTGTCCGTAAACGTTAATATCGTTGCTTGTCGGGTCGAGGAGGAGCTTGTATCTCATATGCTTTTGCTGGTCGTTGGGTTCGTTGACGGCGTCCGCGCTGATTTCCATGACTTCCGCCCTGTACATGCCGAACTTTTGGAAGTTAAAAGTTTCAACCTTAACCTCTGCCTCTTGCCCGACTTTGATAAAACCGATGTCCTTGTTGTCAGCGTAAACTTCAAACTCAAGCTTAACGTCTTCGGGGACAATCTGCATGAGCGGCTGGGCGTCAGTGACGATACCGCCGAGCGTGTGAATGTTCAAGTTGTAAACACGACCGGAAATCGGAGCGTAAATCGTCGCCATGCGCGAATCCTCGTCCGCTTTCTTTATCGCTTCGGTCACGGTGTAATATTCTTTCTTTGCATCGACAAGCGCGGTCATGATGTCTTTGTGATAAGAGGCGTCGACGTTTGCGAGGTTCTGTTGAGCCTCCGCGATTTCTGCGCGAATGCTGTTGAGTGAATCCAATTCTGCCTTTGCGTTTTTGGCGTATTCAATCGTTCTGCTCTGCTGTTCGAGAAGCTGAAATTCGGATATGGCATTTTGCTCGCTCAATTCGATAAGACGATCTTCCTTTTCCTGTTCGATTGCCAAAACTTCCGCGTACTTTTCATAGGATGCTTGCGTCGCCTGAAGCCGTGCCATTTTCTGATCTATGACATCCAAACGGCTTTGACGTTGCGTGCGATAGTCGGAGGTGCGGCTTTGATAAAGAGCCATTTCCGCCGCCAAATCGTGCGCCTCAAGGTCGGGGTCTTCTTCGGGCGTGAAAGGTTGCTGCGTGAGTTCGGCAGTCAAGCGTTGAATGTCAAGCTTGTAATATGCGGCGCGTTTTTTCAAGCTGTCGTAATCTGCCGAAGTCGTCGTCGGGTCGAGGATAACGAGCACATCGCCCTCTTGAACGAGTTGCCCTTCTTCGACGTTGATTTCTTTGACGATGCCTTTGTTTTTGACTTGGACGGTTTTAATTTGTCCGGAAGGAATGACTTTGCCCGCCGCGACCGCGACTTCGTTGATGTGTCCCAAAATTGACCAAGCCAGCGCGACGACCACCAAAAGTAAAATCGTCCACATGACAAGGCGTCCTGTCGGCGATGGCGGCGTCTCCGTTACTTCGAGTATCGCCGGCAAGAATTCTGTTTCTTTTTCACGTTCTTCGCCGTGAAGAAGCCAATTTAAAAATTTTTTCATGCTTTCTACCCTCTGCTTTCTTGCTGGTCGTAAAGATAACGATAGAGCCCGCCGAGTGCAAGCAGTTGTTCATGAGTGCCGCTCTCGACGATTTCGCCCTTGTCGACGACGATAATTTTATCGCATTTTCGAACCGCGCTCAATCTGTGCGCAATGATAAGCATTGTCCTGTGCTGACCGATTGCCCCCATGTTATTTAAAATAATTCTTTCGGATTCATAGTCGAGGGCGGAAGTAGCTTCGTCGAAAATCAAAATCGGCGGGTTGGCAAGCAGGGCTCTGGCGATTGCAACGCGCTGACGTTGACCGCCGCTCAAAGAATCGCCGCGTTCGCCGACTTTGGTGTCGTAGCCTTCCTTGAGTTCCAAAATAA
>CAMVAG010000035.1 GCA_947165405.1 uncultured Selenomonadales bacterium | reverse complement strand
CAACCAAATTTATCACAATCAATGTCACGGGCGCGGAAAGTTTCGCTGACGCAAAGAAAGTTGGAATGGCTGTTGCAAACTCTCCGCTCGTGAAAACCGCCTTCTTTGGTCAAGATGCAAATCCCGGCAGAACAATCTGCGCGGTCGGCTATTCGGGCGTTAAAGTTGTTCCCGAAAAAATTTCTATCAAGTTCGGCGGGCTCACCGTTTACGACAAAGGTCTCGTCACGAAATTTGACGCAGACGCCATGAAAAAAATTTTGACGGCGCATGATATAATCGTTGATATTTCTCTCGGGCTCGGCGATTCTTCCGCCACGATTTACACTTGCGACCTAAGCTTCCAATACGTCAAAATCAATGCAGACTACACGACTTGATTACGCCATGACTTGCAACCTTTGAATCGTCATATCTTCGGGGCCGGTAATTTGGCAGCCTTTCCTCTTGGCGTAGCTAATGTAATCCAAAATTTCTTGAGTAATCCTCTCGCCGGGCGCAAGTATCGGAATGCCGGGCGGGTAGCACATTAAAAATTCAGCAGCAGTCTTGCCGACGGTTTCTTTAATCGGCAAGGATTTTTTTTCTGCGTAGAAAGCTTCCTTCGGGGCGGCGTCGACAATCGGGTCAATGTATTCGACTTTCATGAGGCGCGAGGGGTCTTTGCGATAAATCCTCTTGATGTCAGCCAAAGCACTCACAAGCCGCTCAATGTCCTTGACGCGGTCGCCGACGGACACATAAGCCAACACGTTTGCAATATCGCCGAACTCAAGTTGAATATCGTATTCGTCGCGCAAAATGTCATAGACTTCGACGCCCGCCAAGCCGACTGCCCGCGTGAAGACAGAAAGTTTCGTAACGTCAAAATCAAAAACGGAATCGCCGTCAGCAAGTTCTTTGCCGTAAGCATACCAGCCGCCGAGAAAATTTATTTCGTCGCGAGCGTATTCGACGAGCTCAATCACCTTGTCGAAAATTTCTTCGCCGCGCAGAGCCAAATTCCTCCGCGAAATGTCGAGGCTTGCCATCAAAAGATAAGAGCCGCTTGTCGACTGCGTGAGGTTTATAATTTGGTGAACATAGCCCGCATTGATATTTTCGCCCGTCAAAAGCAACGAACTTTGCGTGAGCGAGCCGCCCGATTTGTGCATGGAGACCGCCGCCATATCCGCGCCGACCGACATCGCCGACGGAGGCAACTTGTCATTAAAATAAAAATGTGTGCCGTGCGCCTCGTCCGCCAAAAGTTTCATGCCGTGCGCGTGAGCAACTTGGGTTATCGTCTTTATGTCAGAGCAAATGCCGTAATACGTCGGGTTGTTCACGAGGACGGCTTTGGCATCGGGATTATTTTCAATCGCGGCAATGACTTCCTCGACCTTCATGCCCAACGAAATTCCGAGCCGAGCGTCGACTTGAGGATTGACATAGACGGGAACGGCTCCGCAAAGAATCAGCGCGTTAATCGCCGAGCGATGAACATTTCGCGGCAAAATAATTTTATCGCCGGGCTTGCACGTCGAAAGAATCATGGCTTGCACCGCCGAAGTTGTCCCGCCAATCATGAAGAAACTGTGCGCCGCGCCGAAAGCTTCCGCCGCCAAAATTTCCGCGTCACGAATCACGCTGACGGGGTGGCAAAGATTATCGAGCGGCTTCATTGAATTGACATCAACATCAAGGCAAGTCTGTCCCAAAAATTCTGCAAGCTCACGATTACCGCGACCGCGTTTGTGTCCGGGCACGTCGAAGGGTACGAGCCTCGCCGCTTTCATTTTGGTCAACGCCTCCAAAATCGGGGCGCGGTCTTGCGTCAAATATTCGTCTCGCAATTTAATATTAATCCTCCGTCCTAAATAAAAAGCAGGCAACTTTTACGTGCCCGCTTTTTATATTTGTATTCAAGTTAATTTTATCCTCGCCCCTCAATTATAACGACGCATGGGAATCTTCGCGGCCGCACTTTCATAATCTACGCCCTGCGGAACATAAAGAACGATTTTGCCGGAAATCATTTCTGCGCGCCCGTCAATCATGTAAACGGCACCGATAACAAAATCGCCGATTCGTTGCTGCTCAATGTCGTCGACGCCCTCGAAGTTCACGATAACCGCGTTGTGCTTCAAGAGGTCGTCGGCTATCTGCTTAACTTGGTCGTCGTATTTCGTCGGCCTGTAAATTTTCATTGTGAGTTGAGGAGTTTTTACCACTGCGAGACTGGGTCTTACAGACGCTTCCGCCGTATTGTTGTTGTAAGCCTCATAACGAACGCCGCCCATTGACGTAACGCCGTTTTCTGCGGTGCTGACCATGCCGCCGTTGCGAGTGAAACTCATTGAGCCGCCGAAACCTTGTGCAAAACCGCCCGCCGCGTGTTTTTCCGTTTGATAACTTTGTCCGACGGGTTGCGCCTGTTGAGCCGGCTGTTGCTCTTGAGCGGCTTTGGCTTCTTCGGTTCTGGCTTCAGATTTTTTGGCGTCTTTGAGTTCCTCCTCCTCTTCTTGCGGAGGCTCAAGCGGCATGATTATATCCGTAATTTTCTTTATCCAGTCCATCAATCCCATATACAATCGCCCTTCCGATATTTGTTTTGCTATTTTATAAGCTGGTTCATTTTAACACAGCGTTTAACAAAATGCAAAGGGTTTTTCAAGATTTTTTCAGGCATTAATAAAAATCTTTGAGCTTCGAAGAACAATCGGGGTGACGGAGTTTACGCAGTGCTTTGGTTTCGACGGCTTGAATTGTGTTGAGCCCGACTTTGAAAATTTTTGCGACCTCATCGAGCGAACGAGCCCGCCCGTCTTCCAAGCCGAATCGGAGCGATAAAACTTTTTTCTCGTGCGGCGTCAAGGTGTTCATGACCTCGCGCAGGAGTTCACGCATTTGCAAATAGTTCAGCCTGTCGAAGTGATTGGGCGTCTCGTTGTCTTCCATGAAATCCGCAAGCGTCAAGCCCTCGACGAAATCGCCTTCGACCGCAAATTTATCTTTATCGTTATAAGTCCTTTCGTCAATCGGCATGTCCAGCGAAACTTGCTCGGTCTGTTCAAATTCACGCAAGCCGCGAACAATCGCCGACTCAATGCATTCTTCGGCGTATTCGATAAAAGTCGTGGAGCCCTTCGTGGAAAACTTTTTGACCGCTTTCATAAGTCCGATATTGCCTTCTTGAATCAAATCCGAAAACGCCACGCCTTGCCCGACGTATTTTTGCGCTATGTTGACGACCAGCCGCAAGTTCGCGTTGACCAGTTCCAGTTGAGCATCCTCGTCGCCGTCCGCCGCCCGAAGCAACAGCATATGAAATTCTTGCGCGCCCAAACGAGGAATTTGCTGCACTTCCTCAAGATAAAGTTCCACGTCCTCCAAAAATTCTTTCTCCATGAATCACACCGCCTTTATCGAAAAATTTTTTTTTGTTTTCGCGATTGGGGCGGGCAATTCCTTCACTTGCAATTAATTATTTTCGTGCGTTTTTGGCGGCGCGACCTCTCGTCGTGCGGTCAAGAATCATCTTGCGGAGGCGAATGCTTTTCGGCGTGACTTCGACAAGTTCGTCGTCGTTGATGTATTCCATTGCCTGTTCGAGGCTCATAAATCTCGGCGGCACAAGTCGAATTGCCTCGTCGGAATTGCTGGCGCGGATGTTCGTCTGATGTTTCTGCTTGCAAGGATTTATGTCAATATCCATTTCGCGGGAATTTTCTCCGACAATCATTCCCTCGTAAACTTTTTGTCCCGGCTCAATGAACATGATGCCTCTGTCTTGCAAATTGAAAATGCCGTAGCCGGTCGTTTCGCCCATTTCGAACGCAACCAAGCTTCCGCGACTGCGACCGGGTATATCGCCTTTGTAGGGTTCGTAGCCGTGAAAAACGTGATTCATTATGCCGTTGCCGCGCGTCGAAGTCAAAAGCTCCGAACGAAATCCTATCAAGCCGCGCGCAGGAATCAAAAAATTCAATCGCATGTAGCCCGCAACGTTTTGCATATTTTTCAGCTCGGCTTTACGACGACCCAAACTTTCCATGACCGTGCCCATGTATTCTTGCGAAACTTCGACCGTCAAATTTTCTATCGGCTCGTATTTCTTTCCGTCAATCAGCTTGTAAACGACTTCGGGCTTGCCGATTTGCATTTCGTAACCTTCACGGCGCATCGTCTCAATCAAAATCGATAAATGAAGTTCGCCGCGCCCGCTGACTTTGAACACGTCCGCCGAATCTGTTTCCTCGACGCGCAAGGCAACGTTCGTTTGAGCCTCTTTGAAAAGTCTGTCGCGAATGTGGCGGCTCGTGAGAAATTGTCCTTCTTGCCCGGCGAAAGGACTCGTATTCACGCCGAACGTCACGCTCAAAGTCGGCTCGTCCACTCTGATTGACGGCAGGGCTTCGGGGTGTTCGGCGTCGGCAACGGTATCGCCGATTGAAACTTCGCTTAAGCCGGTCAACGCAACGATTTCGCCCATTTGCGCTTCGGGTGTCTCGACGCGATTCAAACCGTCGTATGTGAAAACTTTTCCGACCTTTGCTTTTTTAATTCCGCCCTCGCTCATAAGCGCAATCGTTTCGCCCGATTTAATCTTGCCGCGTTGAACACGACCGATAGCGATTTTCCCGACGTAATCATCCGCCTCAAGCGTCGTGACGACAAGTTGAAGCGGCGCGTCAAGTTCACCTTCGGGCGGAGGAATTTCTTTCAAGATAGTTTCCATGAGCGGTTGAAGGTTGCGGCTCTCGTCGTGCATATCTTTTTTTGCAATGCCTTGCTTGGCTGCCGTGTAGATAACGGGGAAATCAAGTTGCTCGTCGTCGGCGTCAAGCTCCATGAAAAGTTCGAGAACTTCGTCGTAAACTTCATCGACGCGAGCTTCGGGGCGGTCAATTTTATTTATCACGACGATTGGTTTAAGCTTATGTTCAAGAGCCTTGCGCAAGACGTATTTGGTTTGAGGCATGGGACCTTCAAAGGCGTCGACCAAAAGTAAAACGCCGTCAACCATATTCAAGACGCGCTCGACCTCGCCGCCGAAATCCGCATGACCGGGCGTGTCGACGATATTTATTTTTATGCCCTTGTAAAGAATCGCCGTGTTCTTTGAAAGAATCGTAATGCCGCGCTCGCGTTCCAAGTCGCCGCTGTCCATGACGCGCTCGGCAACCTGTTCGTTCTTGCGGAAGATGTGACTTTGTTTAAGCATCGCGTCGACCAAAGTCGTTTTGCCGTGGTCGACGTGCGCGATTATTGCTATATTTCTGCGTTCGGAATTTACTCCCATCGAATTTCCTCCTTTAAAAAACTTCGCCTATTATACGTTCAAAATTTTTTCGACGCAACAAAAAAAATCATCGTGCATGAATACATTTTCTACAGACGTGAAAATTTTTTCAAGCAAAAACCCGCCACTACATTTAAGCGGCGGGTTCTTGTTTCGATTGCGTTAAGTCAATCGGTCTCGCGTTTTTCCTCGACGTGAACTTCGGGCAAGGCAAGATTTTCCGCCGCGAAATTCAACGCCATATTAACATGCTCTTCTTTGGCTGTATCGATTTTGGCGTCGCGGACGATTTGAGCCGCCTCCTTGACGGTCTTTGCATCCGCCTCGATGAGTTTCGCAATCGTCTCAAGGTGTGAATTAAATTGCGCGTTGGTAATTCCTCTATCAAACAATTTGTAAGACTTCCTTCCTTAAATGAAGTTTATGAAAAATGTAATCGTCAAGCTGTTGATAAAATCGGCGAACATGGAACCGACAATCGGGACGAGGATATAAGCTTTGACGGAGGGCGCGAATTTGCTTGTGAGAACTTGCATGTTTGCCATAGCGTTTGGAGTTGCGCCCATGCCGAAGCCGCAAGAGCCCGCCGATAAAATTGCCGCGTCGTAATCGCGACCGAGCACGTTGAAAATTATAAAGTACGCGAACAGGAACATCAACAGCGTTTGCCCGACAAGCAAGACGACCAGAGGCAAAGCAAGTTCCGCCAGCTGCCAAAGTTTCAAAGTTATCATTGCAATGCCCAAGAATAACGATAAGCAGATACCTCCGATGTCGTTAATTTCGCCGATATGCACCGTGAAAGAATTGGTGAATTCGCTCCAGTTGCGCATAATCGCCGCGACAATCATTGCGCCGATATAAATCGGGAAAGTCATTCCGGTTTTGGAAAGCAGCATGGAAACGACGGTGCCCAAGCCCATTGCGATAGCCAGTTGATAGGCGGCGGGCGCGTACATGCTCACGGAGCGTTTATGTTTTTCTTCTTCTTCGACAAGCGGAGTTTCGTCAGCTTTGACGGCCGTCTTGAGCAAATCTTTGCCGAGAATCAAACGACGACCAAGCGGGCCGCCCATCAATGAACCTGCAACCAAACCGAAAGTCGCAGCCGCCGTGCAAAGAGTCGTTGCGCCGACAAGCCCCAAGTCTTCCAAAACAGGACCGAATGCTCCCGCCGTGCCGTGACCGCCGACCATTGAGATTGAGCCGGTGCACAAACCGATAAACGGGCTGATATTCAAGATGCCGGACAACGCAACCGCCAAAAAGTTTTGACAGACAATCAGCGCGCAGACACAGCCGAGAAAAATAACCAAAGCCGTTCCGCCGCTCTTCAAAACTTTTATGTTCGCTTGAAAGCCGACCGACGTGAAAAAGGCGACCATGCAAACCGTCTTGAGCGTCTCGTCAAAAGCAAAGCCGACAACTCCCGAAACGTAAAGAATGCAACTGATTATGGCGAAAAGCAAGCCGCCGACAACGGGCGACGGTATGCAAAAAGTTTCGAGGAATTGGATTCGACGCTTGAGCATGGTGCCGACGTAAAGCATGACGACCGCGACTGCCAGCGTTTGGTACATGTTGAATTCAATCGTGTACATAAAATCACCTCCCGTTAATCTTGGCTTGCTTTGACACTTTCGCCCGATTTCCCGTCGTAGACGTTGACTTTCACGCCCTGCGAATCGTAAAACTTCGCCGCGCCCGCGTGGAAGCTTGCGGGAATATCTTCGACGGCGTATTCAACGGTTAAATCGGTGTTGGAAGTATTGTGCGGAAGATTCTTTGCGTTCTTGAGGACAAACTCTGTGAGGAAAGAAACTTTGTCGTCATTCAAGTCGGTGCTCGCAACCAAGACAGCTTTAACGCCGATAGTCTGAACGTCTTCGGTCTGCCCCTTATAAGTATTCGCGGGAATAATGCAACGGGTGTAGCCCTTATAAAGTTTCATCATATTGTTTTGAACGTCGGGGGCGATTGAAAGAATTCTGATTTCTTTTTTGCCGGCGAGGTCTGCGATTGAAGAAGTGGGTGCGCCCGCCGTGATAAAGAATGCGTCGATTTGATTTTGTTCGAGGGCTTGTGCGGCATCGGAGAAAGAAAGATATTGCGGCTCAATCATTTCAAAAGTCAAGCCGTGAGACATGAGGATTTGCTCGGCATTTTGGAGGACGCCCGATTCGCGTTCGCCGACGGAAACTTTTTTCCCGACGAGGTCGCCGATTTCCATAATCGCTGAATCTTTGGCAACGACGATTTGGCAAGCTTCGGTGTAGAGCCCGGCAACTGCCGCATAACCTGCGCCGGGACCTGCCGTTGCGAAGACACCGCGTCCGTTAATTGCGTTCGAGAGCGTGTCGCTTTGAACAATGGCAATGTCGAGGAATTTTTCTCTCAACAATCTTAGGTTGGCGGCGGAGCCTGCGGTCGTCTTCACGTCGAAGGAAAAATTTTTGTCTTCGGCTTGAATGAGTTTCGCCAACTCGGAGCCGTAAGCGTAATACATGCCGCCCGTGCCGCCCGTCCCGAAACGTATTGCTTGATTCGGGGAATTTTCGCCGCCGCAACCGAAGCACAGCGCGATTATCGGCAGAAGAAGCAAGAGTTTGAAAATCTTCATTGTGAAACCTCCTTTTTATCAATTGGGAATTGGGAATGGGGAATGGGGAATTAGTTCCTGCTTGTTATGTGTTCGACAAGAAAAATTTTATCTTATCGGCGGTATTGAGGAAGTGCGTCGGTTTAATTTGGTCGGGAGCGGTTTTTTTCGTGAAGCGTTCCACGTCGCGATAAAGCAAATGCGTTTGTACCTGATTCCAACCGACTTTGCAACACGGCAAATTATTTTTTCGGGCGGCGGCGTAGGAAAGATTTTTTTTGCAAAGAGTTTCGTCAATCGCGGAAACAATCTCCGTCATGTCTTCGCCGCTGAAAGTTTCCTTCGGCTCCAACAAAATCCTCAAGCATTCGTTTTCGGCGAAGAAAGCAAAATCGACAATGCCCAAGTTAAATTTCTTCCCGACCTCGTCAATCGTTTCGTAAATGTCATTTTCCGAAATGATTGCCGTCGAAAGTTTCAGCGTATCATTTTTTCGTCCGACGTATGAGAAAATCAATTTGCCGTCGTCGCAAGCCTTGACGTGAATAATATCTTCGGTGCGATAGCGATAAAGCCCCGCTTGATTCGTTAAAATAATTTCGTAATCCTTGCCGACCTCAACCTCACTCAAAAAAATCGGGCGCGTATCGTCGACGGGCATGAACTCATAAAAATTCAAATCGGGAATAAGTTCGTAGTCGTCGCTGTCGTCAATCGCTTTGCCCGCCAACATTTCTGACGAGGCAAAAAATCCGTTGGTGTGCGGCACGTCACCGGTGTAGCGTTTCATTTGCGCGGTGTAGATTTTGAAACTGCCCGAACCCGCCGCAATGATTTGACGAAGATTTTTCCAGATGCGTTGAGCGACGGGCTTATCAAAACCTTCACGGAAAATTTCCCGCAACTCTTGAGCACGAGCCTTATCGGGAAGAAGCAAGCCGTTCATTCTGTACAAAAATTTTTCGGGAACGTCAAGCGCGAAAGTTATTTTGCCGAGTTCGATGTCGTTGCACAGAGCCTCCCAATTATTTTCAAGGAAGGCGAACGCCTCGACGATGCCCCAAGTGAACGGCGAAAATATCTGCTCAACGTCGCGTTCCTTCAGCGCGAACAGCAACCGCAAATACATTGTGTCCATTGCCTCTTGCGGGAACATCAAAGCTTCGGGCGAAGTGAATTTTGCCTCCGTGCTGCCCAATGTGTTTCGTTCGTAGCGGAAAAATTCCGACAGCACCATTCCCGAAATCGAATTTAAAAATGAGCGGTCGTTGTAGCGTTTTTTCAGCGGCAGACTTTCAAACAGCGCGAAGGTCGTCTTGCCGCGAACGATTTGCATGAAGGCGTCAAGGTACGGTTGCAAATGTCTTTGCGTCGTTTGGATAAGGCGCGTCTTGCCCGTCGTCCCCGAAGTCAAAAGATAATACGGCACGGGCTCGGAAGTTGAAATGCAACTTTCTCCGACTTTTGTTTGAAGTTCGACGAACGGCGCATAAGTTGAGTAATCGCTAAGCGGCACGCGAGCTTGATAACCTTCCGCCGTATGCAAAGAGGCAAATTGATAATGCTGCCCGTAATCTGTATCTTGGTTGCGGCGAAGAATTTCCGTTAAAACTTTTTGTCCGTTCCGAAGACTTTGCACATGAGAGCCGTCGGAAAAATTTTCGGGCTGCAAAATTACTTCGCGGGGCAATTCGTAATAAGTTTTGACATCTTCCGCCGAATCAATTTTCGTGACGGGAAGGAGCGGAATCATATGGACATACGGCTCAAGAATTTCTTTAATCTTAAAGCGTTCGGCCGGCGTCAAATTTTTTGTCTGAATCAAAACGCTTGAAAACATCGTCAACAGCGCGGCAATCGTCCAATCCATATAAATTCCGTTGCGAAAGCCCGCGTCGAAAACTTTTTTGAGGCTTGCGGCATAGGAAAGAATCATCGCGCCGGATTTTTTCTTCATGCTCTGAACAATCGAACCGCTGTTGATAAAATAATTGTAGCCGATAAATTGCGGCAGGTAGCAAACGCGGTCGGCTTTGCCGTAAGCCTCGATAAGGAAATGCACACCCTCGCCGTAGTTTAGTGTCTCGTCGAAAGTGATATTGTTCCGGCTCAAAAATTCTCTGTCGTAGAGGCGCGAAGTTATTATGCCCCAAATGCCGCTGAACATTTTCTTATCGTCCCAATGTTCGCGGTCAACGACAATTTCCTCCTGCCTCTGATTCCAAAGAAAAAGTTCCGTCCACGGCATGAGGTCATCGCTTTCCAATTCGTATTGGCGGCGGAAGACAACCATTTGAGAATTTGTCTTTTGCAAATGATAAAGAGCCTTCTCCAAAGCTTTTGGGGTATAGCTGTCGTCCGCGTCGAGAAAACCCAAGTAAGGTGCAGTCGCAAATTTCATTCCGTAATTTCGCGGCGGCGAGGGATTTTTTATGTCGTTGTCCAATCTCTTTACGATAACATTTTCAAAGCCGTCGAGGAGCGCGTGAACTGCCTCGTGATATTTTTCCTCCGTGTTGTGCAAGACGACAATCCATTGAATATTTTCAAAGCCGATTGTCTGCCGCTTGACCGATTCAAAACATTTGCAGAACATTTTCATATCGACGTTGCAAAAGGGAGTAACGACGGAGACCTTGTAAGATTGCATGCTTTAATTCCTTTCCACTATCGCTTTGTAGTTAGCGGGGTCGGTGTCGCCTTCCGTGTTTATCAAAAAAATAATCGAGTTCGCGTCGAGTTCGAGGGCTTGTCGAAGTTCGGGAGAATCAAGAGCGGCATTGGCTAAGGCAAAACCTGCGCAGCCCGATTCGCCCGAAATAATTTTTTCTTCCGCCAAAACTTTCATGGCTTCGGCAGCAACGTCGTCGGAAATTGTCGCGGAGTCTGCGGCGTATCGTCTTAAAATCTTCCAAGCAATTTCGCAGGGCGTCGCACAATTCAAGCCTGCCATCATCGTTTGACCGTTGCCCGTCGCCGAATGAATTTTCCCGTCGCCGATTTGTATTGTCTCATAAAAGCAGGCAACCTCTTTCGGCTCAACGATTGTGATTCGCGGAGGATTGTCTTTGAAATTTTCTGCGAACACTGCGGCAATCGCGCCCGCCATCGAACCTACACCCGCTTGCAAAAAAATGTGCGTCGGTCGCTGATAATTCATTTGCTTCAACGCCTCGTAAGCAAGCGTCGAATAACCCAACATAATCTGCGCGGGGATTTCTTCGTAGCCCGCCCAAGAGGTGTCTTGAATCAAATGCCAATGATTTTCTTCGGCGAGGCGCGCCGTGAATTTAACGCAGTCGTCGTAGGTTAAGTCGGTTATCTGAACTTGAGCAGAGCCGGCGTCACGAATTGCCTGCGCCCGAATTTCAACGGTGCCTCGCGGCATGAAGACGAACGACTTGCAACCGAAAAGACCTGCCGCCCAAGAAACGCCCTTGCCGTGATTGCCGTCGGTCGTCGTGATAAAAGTCATTTCGGAAAGTTCGTCGCGGTGAGAAAAAATTTCTTCGAGCGTCGGATTGTCCAAGCCGAGTTCGTCGCCGATAACTTTGTAAATCGCCCAAATGCCTCCGAGACCTTTGAACGCCTTGAGCCCGAAGCGTTGAGACTCGTCCTTTATAAAAATCGAACGAACGCCTTTAAAATTTTTCAGCTCAAGCAGAGGCGTTTCCTTGTAAACTTTCAACGACATGTGCAATTTGCGGACAGGCTCCGTCGCGGCGAAAGAGTAATCCGAAGTGTCGACAGAGCAATTAGGAATTAGGAATGAGGAATTAGGAATTATTTTTACGTCAGTCATAGTCAAGCATTGCCTCCATGTTTTCGTGGAGGGCGGCAAGATAATTTTTCAAGTCGTCGGAAGTTTCGGGATTGCGCAAGGCAAATTCGATGTTCGCCTGCAGGAAGCCCATCTTGGTGCCCACGTCATAGCGGTGCCCCTTGAAAATGTAAGCGTACATTGCCTCGTTCTTGGCAAGGCGTTTGAGTCCGTCGGTCAACTGAATTTCGCCGCCCGCGCCCGGCTCTTGCGTTTCGAGGTAAGAAAAAATCGTCGGCGTCAAAATGTATCTGCCCAAAATCGCAATGTGACTCGGTGCAACTTCCCGCGCAGGCTTCTCAACCAAATCTTTAACTTTGAAAATGTTATCGTCGACGGGCTTGCAATCGACAATGCCGTATTTGTGAACGACTTCCTCCGCGACTTCCTGCACGCCGAGAATCGAAGTCCTGTATTCGTTGAAAACCTCGACCATCTGTTGAAGGACGGGCTTTTTTGAAACGACAACATCATCGCCGAGCAGGACGGCAAAAGGTTCGTCGCCGATAAAGTGGCTGGCAGTCAAGACGGCGTGACCGAGTCCGAGCGGCTGCTTCTGGCGGATAAAATGGATGTTGGCAATGGCGGGAATTTCTTTGACCATTTGCAAAAGTTCCTGCTTGCCCGTGCGTTCAAGTTCAAGTTCCAATTCAATCGAGCGGTCGAAGTGGTCTTCAATCGAACGCTTATTGCGACCCGTCACGACGATAATATCTTCAACGCCCGCTGCCGCCGCCTCCTCGATTATGTATTGAATCGTCGGCTTGTCGACAATCGGCAACATTTCTTTTGGTTGAGACTTCGTCGCGGGCAAAAAGCGCGTGCCCAATCCTGCGGCGGGTATGACTGCTTTTCTGACTTTCATAAAAACCACTCCTTGAAATTTTTTTTATCATACCAGATAAAGCGCGTTCGTGCAAAAAAAATAGCTGTCAGCTTTTAGCTTTCAGCTTTCAGAAAAATTTTTCTAACAGCTAACAGCTAACAGCTAACAGCTAACAGCTAAACCGGTACGCGATTTTCTATGGCTTTGGCAAGAGTCAAGCTGTCCGTTCCGGCGAAGTCCGCACCGACCGCCAAGCCTCTTGCAAGTTTCGTGACCTTGACGCCGAGAGGATTTAACAGCCGCGAAATAAAAAGAGACGTTGCATCCCCCTCAACCGTCGGCTCAAACGCGATAATCACTTCCTCAACTTTATCGTCGCCGACACGCTTTATCAGTTCGCGCAGACGAATATCATTTTGCGAAACGCCTGCAAGCGGAGAAATCAAGCCGCCCGTCACGTGATATTTGCCGTCGAAAATGCCGGCGCGTTCTATGGCGTCGAGGTCTTTGGCATCCTTGACGACGCAAATAATTTTTCCGTCGCGTCTTTCGGAGGCGCAAATGTCGCAGATAATTTTATCGGCGTCAATGGTGTTGAAACAAATTTCGCAAGCGTGAGTATCGAGCTTGACGGAACGAATCGCCGCCGCCAAATTTTCCACGTCGTCTGATTTCATTGCCGCGATATGATAAGCAAGCCGAGCCGCCGTTTTTGTACCGACGCCCGGCAATTTTGTAAGCGACTCAACCAAAGCCGCCATTGCTTTTGAACTCATAAAAAAGTTTCCCGTGAAAAAAATTTTACAAGATAACGAAACTTGAGGCCGTCATGGATGACGGCCTCGCCGCGACCATTTCGCGTGATGCGAAATACAGCGGCACTCTCGGCTGCGGGTAACCTCAACCTCCGAACCATGAACGACGAACGCCCCCGCGAGGTGCCCTTTCTTTCGCTTCCTTTCTTTGGGCAAGCAAAGAAAGGAAGTTTAAAAACTTTCTTAAAAAAATTTCTTGAGTGCCGGCAAGAAAATTACGCCTTGCCGCCGCCGAGAAACTTGCCGATTAAATCGTTCAT
>CAMVAG010000034.1 GCA_947165405.1 uncultured Selenomonadales bacterium | reverse complement strand
ATGAGGGCGATGTTTTGAGAATCGACACGCGCACAGGTGCTTACATCGAACGCGCATAAAAATTTTCCGACGCAAAAAAAAAATCAGCCCGCCGCTCATTTCGAGTGACGGGCTCTTTGATTGAGTTGCACTTAACGACTACTTCAATAATAGAGCATTTTTTTGCCCTTGCCGAGACAATTTGAACATTTTTTTCCGCCGTGACAAACACTACATCGAATCCGTGCTTGGTAGGGCTGATTGTACCTTCTGCCATTTTTGTCACGCACCGTACGAAATTGTAGAACCATACAAAAACCGCGTCCTGCGCACGTTTTACATTTTCCCGTACCGTAACAAATACCACAAGTAATTTCTTTGGATTTGGCAAAAGTCGGAACTGCGACGGCAAGCGTGACGAACACCGTTAAAAGAGCGATAAATTTTTTCATGCGAATCGCCTTCTTTTGAATAAAATTTTGCCGCCCGCTATCGAAGAGCTCGCAGGCGCAGGCGGCTAAAAATTTTTGCTTAATGTTAGTCTTTGGATTCCATAAACTCTTTGATGTCGTACTCGTCTTCAAAATTGTCGGAGTGCTTGACTTTGACAACTTTACCGTCTTTGAGTTTGAACAGGGCTCCTTCGCTGGTCGTGACTATTTCGTTCGGATGGAGCGGATTGATGAATTGGAAGACGTACATATAATCGGCGTCAGGCAAAGTGCCCATTTCGACGCGGGGTTTGTTGCCGATTGTTATAGCTTTGCCGGGCACAGCCAATTTCGAGGCGAGTTCCAATTTCTCTTTGTCCGTCATATTTTCGGGCGACTTACCATTAAATTCTTTTTCGATTTTGTCGGAAGTTGCAAGATAGTAAATCGGAACTACCACGTCGCCTTTTTTAAGACTTTCGAGGTCACCACTCGGCAACGTAACTTTTTGATCGACATTGGGAGCCACGCCGATAATCGTCAATTTTTCGCCGGGATAGGTTCGACTGATGAACATTTTGTAAGCTTGACCGTTGAGCATGATGTTTGCCAAGCAAAGTTCTGTGCCACCGACTTTTTTGCCTTGTTTATTCTTTCGCGTCGAATCGGAGACAACTTGAACATAGAGCGGGGTGCCGTCGAGAGTAACCCATTTGCCGCGAAAAGCACTTTCAAATTTACCGATGCGGCGATTTTCTTTCATGGAACTGTCGCCACCTAAAAATAGAGCGTTCAATTCTTCGTTGCCGGAGCCGTCGGGCAAAAATCTGAGCAAAATCAGCTGACAACGAACGCTTTCAACTTGTTTGAGTTCATCTTCGGTCAGTTCAACGGAAACGGTTTTCTTTTCCTCGTCGACCTCAATCGGCGTGTCTGCAAGTCCGCTCAAGTCAAGATGTTGACCTTTCATGTTGTTGTAAAGGTAGCTGTAGAGTTCGACGGGCGACTGTGTTGCCAAATTTTGATCTGCCAAGGTTTTGTAAAACCGAATATATTTCCCTTCGTCAAGCAAACTTGTAGGATAGTAGCTTGAAAGCCCGCCGCCGCGATTGAGAACATCGCCGCGCTTATTGTAGACTACTGCCTTGTCAATTGCTTTGACGAGTTCATTGCCGGCTTCTTTAAGTTCGGGGAAACTCTGCTTGACGTTTTCAGCCAAATTTCTCAAGTCAACCAAATTAGCGTAGGCTTCGGCTGAAGGATATTTTTCCGCTGTGTTCGCGGCGTTTTTAAACTTCGTGAAGGTGTAAACAATGTCGTCGGGATTTTCTTTCGCAACTTTGGCTGCTTCTTCGCCGAAATTTTCATAAGCCGTCTTTAATGCGGTCATTTTATTTTCGGAAAGATCAACAACCGACAACGTAAACAGGGCGTTAGCATCCGTGCTGAATTCTTTACCGACGTTTTTGGCATCTTTCCAACGCGTATCACAGATAACTTTGCCGAGTTCTTTGCCGCTCATCGAAGGATTTTTCGAGAGTTCATTGAGCAGTTCGGTATAGTTTAAAGCAACTTTGCCGAAGGTTGTTTCCTGCGAAGCGACCATGTAATTTGCCGTGTTTTCCAAAGTCAACGCAGTCTCATAATTCGACATAATGCAGGCGTCAAAAGCGACGACTTCAAACGGTTTCTCGTCAGGGTTTGTCCAACCCTCTTTGACTTCAGCAAAAGCATCGCGAAGTTCCGGGAGACTGATCTGGTTTTTGGTGTATTCGTCAAAGCAAATGCCACTGAGAGTAGAACCACCGTGATTCTTCATGATCAAAACTCTGCGAACGTTGCCGTCGGGATAAAGTTCACGTTCAATTTTTTGACCTGCCTGCAAGAAATCAATCAAGCCCTCTTTGGAACCCATGTCGGTTGCGGTATTTTTCATGGGTACGGTAACGGTCGTGCCGTTGTCCAAAGATTTTGTGCCGGTAATTATGGGCAGTTGTTCGCGAGCGTGCCAGTTTCGATGATCTTTATCGTAGACGTAACGACCAATTTTGCCGACTTCCACCGGTTTTGCAACGGTGTTACCGCCGCCGCCTGCCAAGAACCATTTACCTATTCTAACTTTGTTGCTTTTTTGAAAATATATGGGATATTCTATACTGGTTTCTTTGTCTTCACCATAACCTATGGCTGTTTGAATCTTGGCATTAAGATCACGAAATTTTTCGTGACCCCAAATGTAGGTGCCACCCGCCTGCATGAAGATTTTCACGTCAGGCGAAAGATTAGCCTTCTCGACTTCGTTAATGCAACGTGTAGCATCGCCGGGTTCTCTGTCGGGTTCGGCAAGGATTAAAGCTTTCGGGTCGTCCGACATTAAATTCGTGCCGGTACCAAAAGCAATCCGCGTGGTCTCGATGTCCGTGCCGCACACGTACCAGTAGATAAGCCATTGCGTCGGCTTGGCGGCGTCGGCTTTGACACCAAGACAGAGTGTTACCGCCAAAATCATCACGGCGGCAAGCGTTCGTTTGAACATTTTCCTCATCTCCTTATTGGAAAAAATATTGAGTGTTTGTTTAGGTATTATAATAGTTTTTTTTTTTTTTTGTCAATCATGAATTGAGTGATTTTACAATGAAAAAAAACTGCACGTGCACAATCAATCGGAGGGCAGATTTTTTTTTGACACTGTGATAAAATTTACCCGGCAAAAAATTTTACGGAGGAAACTTCATGAAACGAATTTATTCGCTGGACGTGCTGCGTGGCGTGGCAATATCGATAATGCTTTTTCTCGACGGACCGCCCGATAAAATTTATTCGATACTCGAACACCCGCAGTGGGCAGGCTTGACGATACCCGATATTGCGTTGCCGATGTTCGCGTTCGCAATGGGAGCGGGCGCGGCAATTTCCATGTCCAAGCGCGACTTCCCGACAAAAAAAATCCTCAAGCGGACGGCGTTCATGTTTATAATCGGCATGCTTTTGGAGATGCAACCTTTCCTTTTCCTTTGGATATTCGCCGACGACTTCACGGCTGCAAATTTTTTTGAGCGGGCAATTATTCACGGGCGGCTCTTCGGAATAATTCAAAGGCTCGCCGTGACTTACGCGCTGGGAATTTTTATCGCACGAGCTTTCAAAGACACTCGCAAAATTTTAATCGCGGCGGTTGTCTTGCTGATTGTCTCTTCGGCGGGCTATCACATTTACGCGCCCGATAATCCCTTCGACGAGGCGCACAACATCAGCCAAGCCGTCGATTACATTTTCCCCGGCGTCAATCACATTTATCGACCGACGCACGACCCCGAAGGTCTTTACGGATGTTTGGCGGGCACGGCGTCTGTTTTGTTCGGCTTCTTGGCCGGAAAAATTCTTGTCGATAATTCAACGCCTCGCGAAAAAATTTTTCTCTTCTGCAAGGCGGCGGTGATTCTTTTAATCGCGGGAGGCATCTGGAGTTTGACAGACATCATCTCGAAAAAACTTTGGACGACGCCCTACGCGCTGATAAATGCCGGTATCGATTTCCTCTTGCTCGCGCTGTTTATGAAACTCTTCGACGAAGAGACGCCGCTGAAAAAATTTTCTCAACCCTTCGGCGCGCTCGGTATCAATCCGCTTTTTTTCTTCGTGGCAAACAACGCGCTCTTGACGACGCTTTATATCATTCCCGACGGAACAATTTATAACGGCGTCTATCTGCAACTGTATCTGCACACGACGCAAGGATTAATCTCGACGGAATTCGGCGCAACGCTTTTCTGTATGATTTGGGCTTTGCTGTGGTTACCGCTCGCCGAATTTTTCTGTAAGCGCGGCATCATAATAAAAATTTAGGGAGGCGGTTAAATGATTGACGACGAGGAATTTATTCGCGGCAATGTGCCCATGACCAAGCAGGAGATTCGGATTTTAACTTTGGCGAAGGCGCAAATAAAATCCGGTTCGATTGTTGCAGATATCGGAGCGGGCACGGGCTCGATAACGATTGAGGCGGCGCGGCTTGCACGAAACGGAAAAATTTTTGCGATTGAGCGCAAGGCTGAAGCTGTCGAATTAATCAAACGCAACGTCGAAAAATTTTCCGTCGACAACGTGGAAATAATTCAAGCGGAAGCACCCGACGGCTTGGAAAAATTGCCCGCACTCGACGCGGCGATAATCGGCGGCTCCGGCGGCAAGATTGAACAAATTCTTAACACCATCAATCCCAAACTAAAAATCGGCGGGCGCGTCGTCGTCAATGCAATTACGATTCAAACGTCCGCCGGTTCATTGGAATATTTCAGAACGCACGGCTGGAATTACGATGCTTTTCAAGTTCAAATTACTCGATTGAAGAAAATCAGAGCGTACGACATGACTCAAGCGTTGAATCCCGTTTGGATTATCACGGCAGAAAAACAAAAGGAGGATTTCTATGTTCATGACGAAACCGATGGAGATTGAGGAACGCAGCATGGAAATAATCGCGCCGCATTTGGCAGGCTTGACCCTCAACGACGACGAGAAAAAAATTTATTCGCGAATCATACACGCGGCGGGCGATGTCGGTTACGCGCCGATAATCAAAATTCATCCCGAAGCAATCGCGGCGACAAAGGCGGCTCTCAATCGCGGAGCAAATATTTTCACCGATGTTGAAATGGTTCGACGCGGGATAAGTATTCGAACGTTCACGAAATTTGGAGGAGAAATTTTTTGCAAGGTCTCTGATGTTGACGTTCGGGACTTCGCAAAGCGCGAGGGCATTACCCGTTCAATGGCGGCGATGAGGATTTTCGGCAAGCGGCTCGACGGAGAAATTATCGCAATCGGCAACGCCCCGACCGCCCTGTTTGAAGTGTTGAGGCTTGTTCGCGAGGAAAATGTTCGTCCGGCAGTGATAATCGGTGTGCCCGTCGGTTTCGTCGGTGCGGCTGAATCCAAAGCTCAACTTGCTGCGCAAAACGAAATTCCTTTTATCACAGTCATGGGCAGCAAGGGCGGCAGTTCAATCGCGGTGGCGGCTGTCAATGCGATTCTTTATATCTTGGACAACACGCGCGGCTTGAACGAAAATAAGGAGGCTTTATCATGAAGAAATGCAAAATCACAATCCTCAAGACGACGTTGCAAAAAGATTTGGCGGAAGAATACGGCGTGCCGAATTTGTCGACGTGCCCCATCATGAAGGAAGGGCAAATTTTTTACGCGTCGTGGGCAAAGCCCGAAGGTTTTTGCGACGAGGCTTGGAAGGCGATTTATCAATACGTGTTCGCTTTGGCGCACGGTGCGGAAACTTGGTATTACGGCGACTGGATTGACGAAAAGCACAAAGGCGTTGCGATTTGCTCCTGCAATGACGGCTTGCGCCCGGTTATCATGAAGATTGAGCGGACGGAAGAAGATGCCGAATAATTTTCCTCGATTGATTATCGCGGCGACGCAGAGCGGTTCGGGCAAAACGACAATCACGGCGAGCTTGATTGCGGCTTTGAAAAATCGCGGTTTGAACGTTCAAGCTTACAAGGTCGGCCCCGATTACATCGACACGGGCTGGCACGAACTTGCCGGCGGAAAAATTTCTCACAACCTCGACAGCTGGCTCGTCGGCGAAGACAAACTCAAAGAAATTTTTTTCGAAACTTCACGCGGCGCGGATATTTCGATTATCGAAGGCGTCATGGGGCTTTATGACGGCGGACGCGGCGGAATTTCTTCGACGGCTCAAATTTCAAAGCTCCTCGACGCTCCCGTTGTCTTGGTTATCGACGCAAAAAGCATGGGCACTTCGGCGGCGGCGGTTGCTTTGGGCTTCAAAGAGTTTGACAAGTCGATTAATCTTGCGGGCGTGATTTTGAATCGGCTCGGCTCTGATTCGCACAAAAAAATTATCGTCGACGCACTGAACGATTTGGAAATAAAATGTTTCGGCGCGATTAAACGCAACGACGAATTTACTTTGCCCGAACGTCATTTGGGCTTGGTTCCTACGACGGAAAATTTTGCAGTCGACGCGATAAAAAAAATCTGCGCGGCGGTCGAGGAGCAAGTCGACATTGACGCCTTGATTCAATGTGCAAGGCGAAATGCGCAATGCGCAATTAAAACTGAATCCATTACGCATTACGCATTACGCATTACGCATTGCCTTTCAATCGGCGTGGCGAAGGACGAGGCGTTCAATTTTTACTACGGCGCAAGCCTCAACGAACTTGAAAAGCTCGGCGCGGAAATCGTTTACTTCAGCCCGCTTGAAGATACGACTTTGCCGAAGGTCGACGGCTTGATAATCGGCGGCGGCTTCCCCGAAATGTTCGCGGCTCAACTTGAAAAAAATAAAAGCCTCCGCGCAGAAATTTTTTCGGCGGCTCAAGACGGCTTGCCGATTTTCGCGGAATGCGGCGGCTTTATGTATTTGATGCGTGAGCTGATTGACTTCGACGGAAAAAGTTTTGAGATGTGCGGCGTGCTTGACGGCGCGGCGACCATGACGAAAAAACTTCAAACGGTCGGCTATGTCGAGGCGGAAATTTTAAGCGATTGCGTTATCGGCAAGGCGGGCGAAAAAATTCACGCGCATGAATTTCATTTTTCGACGGCGGAAATTTCTTCGGGCGAAAAAATTTTCAAGTGTCGACGCACGAGGACGGGCAAAGAATATTTCGCGGGCTTGAAGAAAAAAAATCTTGTCGCCTCGTATCTGCACATTCACTTCGCGGGCAGTCGGAACGCGGCAAAAAATTTTGTCGACGCCTGCAAAAATTATCAACGGCAATCTGTTTCGGGCTGTTGAAATTTTTTTTGTTTGTCATAAGAAAATCATTTCTTCGGCGTATAATGCTCAAAAAATTTTTGGAGGCGGTGCTATTGAAAGCGGCAACTTAAACTCAAAAAGCAAGACAAGAGCGGCAACTTTAAAAATTAATTAGAATCGGCAAAAATCTTGACAACAATTTTATGGAAGTTAAAATGTAATTCAGAGTGAAATTTATCCTTGAAGAGGGATAGCTTATGCTTCAGAAAATACTAAACAAATTAAACGACCTGCGCCCCAAGCAATTACTTATGTTGGCGGGCGCAACAGCAATTTTAATGTTCATGGTAATTTATTTCGGGATGAGCCTCGCGACGAACACAAAGGAAGTAATCGTTCAACCCGAACCCGAAAAAAAGGAAGTCATTCAAACAACGCCGGTCGTCGTTGCGAAAGTAAACATTCCTCCGCGCACGCGAATTCAAGAGGCAATGCTCCAAATGAAAGAGCTGCCCGTCGATGCGGTGCCCGAAGGCGCGATAACAAATTTCGACGACGTAAAGAACGTTCAAATTAAAGTTTCGATTTTCGCGGGCGATATTCTCACAATCCACAAAGTTTTTAACGCTAAGGGTGACGAGGGCTTTGTCGGAGAAATTCCTGCCGATTGCCGCGCAGTTTCAATAAATGTCAGCGAGGTCACAAGCGTTGCAGGTTTCGCAAAGCCCGGCGATAAAGTTGACTTGCTCCTCGTCGAAAAGGACAAATACAGCGCGACGACAAATCTTATCCTGCAAAACGTTCCGCTCCTAAGCGTCAACCAAGACATGACCGGCGGCAATGTCCTCGACGAAAGCGGCAACATCACTTCTTCGGCTATCAGAAACCCGACAATCGCGACTTTTGCTCTTCCGCCGCAAGACGTTTTAAAATTAATTTCCGCCTCGAAGCTCGGCGAAATTTATATGATGTTGCGCCCGTCGAATCCGCGAGCAAATTACGTTCCCGAAATGGAATACACGATTGATTCAATCACAAAGCCGCAGCCCGTCGAACAACCGATGCCTGTCATTCCGTCCAACCCGACGCCCGCCTTGCCGCAACTTCCTGCAGCCACTCCAAAATTTGATATTATCTTGGGCGATGAAATTGTTCAGAGCTCGACGGAAGGTGCTCAAGTTCAAACGCCCGGTGCCGCAAATTCTTCACTGCCCGCAATTCCTTCCGGCTCAAATCAAAACTTCACTTCGCCGCCTCCGCCCAATGTTCCGTTGACCAACTCCCCGATTGTAAATTCGTTTTCAGAGAATCTCAATAACTAATGTATAGGAATTATGTATATGAATCATTCATTTCTAAAAAAAATTTGTTTGGCGGCAGTGCCGATTTGTTTGTCGGCAAGCGTCGCTCATGCCGCCGAAATTCAGACGCTCAACATAAAGCTCCAGACCTCATACTACATGGACATGAAACAACGTATCACTCGCATTGCCGTCGGCAACAAAGACATTGCGTCGGTCGTTCAGTTGCCGGGCTCGGTGTGTGAGTTTTTGGTTGTCACGAAGGCAAACAAAGGTTCAACCTCGCTTTTCGTGTGGACTGCTGACGGTGCTCGTCACGAATATTTAATCGTTGTCTCGCCCGAAGACCCCGGTCAAGCCATGATGATTGAAAGGGCTATCGGCTTGCCTGATGTTCATGTTAAGATGGTCGATAACAGAATTTTATTAACGGGCACCGTCGAAAACCAATACGAAAAAAATTACGCCCTGCAAACGGCGCGGCTCTTTATCAACGGCAACACTAAAAGTTCTCTCCTCGTCGGCAGCGGCTTCGATATGACACTTGACACAGATACTGCTAAAAGTGCCAATAGCGGCAGAAGCAGTGACGTTGAACTTGCCAAATCGGAAGCAGAAGGTGAGATTATCGACCTCTTGCAAATTCTCCGTCCGACGCAAATTCGCCTTGAGGCGCAGATTATCGAAATTAATTCGGAGGCGGCAAAAGATTTAGGCTTGCGATACGGTCAAGACCCTGCCAACGCGCCCGGCATTTTTGCTTTCGGCGAAGATTATACCAATCACGCGCACACTACCATAAGCGATTCTTATTCAAGCGGCTGGTCAAATTCCTACAGCGGCAGTAGCGGCGGTTCCTACAGCGGTGACAGTTCAAGCTCTTACAGCAACAACAGCAGCTATTCCTCCGGTGACAGCTATTCCTATTCCGAGACCGCTGACGACGGTTCAACTTCAGGCAACAACTTCTCCAATTCAAGCAGTAACAGCTCCTCAAGCTCAAGCAATAACAGCTCCTCAAACTCGCGCGGCAATAATTATTCCAACAGCCGTAATTCCTCGTTCAGCCGAACAATTACTTCCACTTGGAACGACTTCAGGCGTTTCGGAAACAATCCTCTTAAATGGATAGGTCAACACTTCGCGCCGATAAATGTCCAGCTTCGTTTATTGGTTACCAGCGGCAAGGCAAAAATTCTTTCGCGACCGTCTGTCATGACTTTAAGCGGCGAACAGGCAACAATTCAAATCGGCGGAAAAATTCCTTATGAAGTTTCTACGATAAGCTCTTCAGATGTTAAAGAAATTGATTACGGTATAATTCTCCAATTCAAACCTGTGGTTGACGCGCAAAAGAGGATAAATTCGGCGATTCACGCTGAAGTAAGCAATCTTGGCGGACTGACTTCTGACGGACGAATGACTATAATCACGCGCAGTGCAGATTCTGTCATAAGCATCAATTCCGGAATGCCAATCGTTATCGGCGGTTTGATGGATTCCTCTGAAACAAAGACCGTTTCAAAAATTCCGTTGCTCGGCGACATTCCCATTATCGGCGAATTTTTTAAGCACACGTCAAAATCAAGAGACAATCGCGAACTTATAATCGTCGTGACACCTTATCTTGTCGGCGAAGAAGAACGCTCGCAAGCCCCGATGTCTCAACCCATGCGCGAATGGTACGCTCAAGACGAAAAAGCCAGAGAGGCAATGGAAACTCACGACTTCAAGAAGCCGGAAAAAGATGTTGAAGTCGTTATAGAAACAGAGGAGTCCGATAGAATTTTGCCGCCGCCAAATTATCCGAAAGACGGCAAAACGACCGACGAGCCTTTTAAGTGATTAAGGTATGTTGGAAAAATTGAAACGCAGCGGGAAGCGAAAGCCCGGCCGTCACGGATGACGGCCGCCGGCGTTAAAAACATGGATGTTTTTACAGCCGGTTGAATCGCCCTTTTCTTTTGCTACTTTTCTTTTGGGCGCAACAAAAGAAAAGTAGAAGCAAACGCCGAAGGAGGTTTTTTCCATATGGCAATTCCGACAAGAAACGCAATCGCACGAAGCAGCGTCATAATCAGCGTATTCAGCACGACGCCCGGCATAGGCAAGACAATCACGGCAATAAACTTGGCGGCGGGGCTTGCTCATGAAGGCTACAAAGTTTGCCTCGCCGATTTGGATTTGCAGTTCGGCGATGTGCTGAATTACCTGAAACTCTCTTCGACGCATACGGTTGCGGGTGCTCAACGCGCCTTGCTCGACCATCCCGAAAATTTTCGTATCCGCGATTTTCTGATTGATTATTCTCACGAGGGCTTGAATTTTTCAATCTTGCCCGCGCCGCTCTATGTTTACGACGCCTATCAAACAGATGTTCAACTTGTCACGGACATTATCGGTCGGCTCAATTTTTACGATTACGTTATCCTCGATTTGAACTCCATGTTCAGCGCGTTGAATTTGGCGATGCTTGACTTGAGCACGGTCATAAATTACGTCGGCGTTATCGACTTCCTGCCCGCGCTCAAAAATTACAAAATCGGCTACGATACTCTGATTCGCTTTGAATACGAGGAAAGCAAGATTCGCCTCGTGGAAAACCGTGCCGACTCTCAAAAGCTGATACGCGGCGAGGACGTTGAAAGGCTTTTGGGCGAGCCGTTCTATCACAGATTGCCCAACGATTATCCTTCCGTCAACAAGTCAATCAACAGCGGGCAACCTCTCATGTTCGCCGCGCCCGATTCCAAATTGACAAAAAGTTTTGATGAACTCGTCGGGCTTTACACCAATCGTCCGAGCGAAGTTGCTGCCGCCTTGCCGACAGAAACACAAAGCGGCGGGCTTTTCAGCAAAGTAAAAAGTTGGTTCGGCTTTTAAAATTTGGGAATTAATTGAGCATTCGGAAAGGCGGTTTGGAATTTGGCTTATCGAGTAATTGTTATTGAAGACGACCCTGACATGCTGGACGATATGATTGCTGCCCTTCGACGTTCGCCCGATTTTGAAGTCGCGGCAACCTACAAAGACGGAAACGCCGCAATTAATCCTTCGGGCATGTTCCGCCCCGATTTGTTTTTGTTAAACGCGGAAGACGACGAAAACCTCGACATGGTAGACGATTTTGTCGAAAAATTTCCCGGCGCGTATATTTTGGGCACAATGACTCAATGGGATCCCATGATTGCTCAAAAGGCTCTGGAAGGCGGCGCAACGGGTTGCATTATAAAACCTTTCGTCGCCAAAGAAATTCTCGAATACATTCAGCTGTACACGGTTCGCGGTCAACACAAGCCCGCAAAATTAATTTCCTTCTTCAGCCCGAAAGGTCGTGCCGGTCGAACAACTTTAGCCGCGATTCTTGCTTTGCTCATTGCCGAAAAAACAGGGGAGCGCGTCGCGTTGATTGACGCCGATTTACAATTCGGAGACTTGCCGATTTTCTTCGACTTGGAGCCCAAACGCACCGTCGTCGACGCAACTCAAGACATAAAACTTTTGACGCCCGTGAGTTTCGCGCCGTATTTCTATCCGATTAAAGAGGGTGTCTTTCTTTTGAGCAGCCCGGAACGTCCCGAATATGCCGAGCTGGTCGCGCCCGAAAGTTTGACCGAAGTTGTCATGATGTCCGAAAATATTTTCCGTTATGTGCTTGTCGATTTGCCGGCGGGCTTCAATCCTCTGGCTCTCAACGTCTGCCGCATTTCCGATGTCGTCTTTGTCACGACGATGATTAACAGCGGCTTTGAAGTCAAGCACGCCAAAAAAACTATGGAGATGTTCGAGCAACAACGTGACGACAGACGCAGAGTTTATACCGTCTTCACTCGTGTCAATCCCTTCACCGAAGAGAACCGACAAAAAATCGCCGACCAGCTTGGCTATCCCGTTGACGTGATGATTCCCAACGAATATAAAATGATTTCCGTCGCGAACAGCGGACGTTTGGCGCAGGGCTTGCCGGAGGATACTCTGCTTATGAAGTCGATTGGTGAAATGGCGGACAGAATCATCGCTGCAGGGAGGTAAGAGAATGCAAATTCTCATCGCTGCAATCGTCGCGTTTTTGTCAATGATATTGGTGTTTTTGATTGTGCTGATTATTCGGCGAAGTCAAAGCACGGATATTTTCCACCGTCTCCGCCGACACTACGCCGACAACGAAAAAAGACCTCATAAAAATGATGACATTATCCGCCGCTTCAGCAGACTCGTTAAGCGTCTCGCAAGACCGCTTGCCTCTTCCGGCTTCACAAAAAAATTGGACTTCCGACTCAAGCAGGCAGGCATTCCGCTTTTCGGCGCAGAGTTCATTGTCCTTTCCGCTATCGGCGGTCTCTTCGGCGGAGTCGTAACTTACATTGTAACTTTAAACATTAAAATCGCGCCGCTCGTCGCAATCGGCATTCCAATCGGCTTGTGGATATGGAGTTCAATTCGCGTGGAGAAACGCCGCAATGCTTTCACCGAACAGCTTAGCGATTGCTTGACGACGGTCGCCAACGCCCTGCGCGCCGGCTACAGCTTTCAACAGGCAATGGACGTTGTTTCAAAGGAAATGGAGCCGCCTATCAGTTCCGAATTTGAACGCGTCTCAACCGATATTGCAATGGGCGTGACTTTGGAAGAGGCTCTGGAACAAATGAATGCCCGCGTTGCAAGCCCGGACTTTGACTTGGTCGTCACGGCGGTTTTGATTCAAAGGGAAATCGGCGGCAACCTCGCGCAAATCCTCGACACCATCAGCGATACAATCAACGAACGAATCCGCATGAAACGCGAAATTAAGGCCCTCACCGCGCAAGGCAGATTTTCCGCTTGGGTTCTGATACTCTTGCCGTTCGTCACCGCCGCCTTCTGCTACGTCTTCAATCACGACCAAACCATGTTGCTTTTCACGGAAGAATCGGGGCGCATTGCTCTCGCCGTGGCTTTGGTCATGGAGTTTCTCGGCTTCGTCGTCATTCAAAAGATTGTCGACATCGAAGTCTGAAAAAATTAAAATTGTATGAAAAAGCTTTGCATCAACGTCAAGCCCTTGATTTATTCGGCGAAACATTTTATAATGTGATTGCTTAAGGTTGAACGCGGTTTGTTCGATAGAATAGCCGTAAGGATTAATTAAAAACAAAAATTTAATCCGTTTGGAGGAGATAATTATGTTACAGTACATCAACAAGCTGGTTAAAAAACTCAAGAAGTCCGAGAAAGGTCAAGGCATGGTCGAGTACGCGCTCATCATTGCGTTTGTCGCGGCTATCGCTATCGTCGCTCTCAA
>CAMVAG010000033.1 GCA_947165405.1 uncultured Selenomonadales bacterium | reverse complement strand
ACGGCAAAGAGGATATCGCTGTTTATTCGGGAATAAATTTGAAAACCGTCACGAATATTTACGGCGGCTCTGCCAAGCAAATAGTGATTGACGTTGCGAATCGTAATTATGATTATCTGAAAAATTTGATTCGGCAGTTGGAAACCGACAGCGCGGAAGATTTGAACATTCAAATTAAAATTACTCGGAGCGGTGTGTCAGTCGATTTAAATTTATCGGAGAGTTTGATTGTTTTAAATGCATTGGCCACAAAAAAAATCGCCCTGCGCGGCGGGGCATGGTCGGCTATCGGAAAGAAAATAGAGAAGCCGCTATTAATCAAGCTCTGCGAACTTTGCGGCGTCAATTCCGAAAATTACAACGCTGAAAATTTTGTGCGTGACAATTCAAAAGATGTCGACCGCGAAGTTGATTTCAAGTTGTACGATAAAAATCGCAGAGAATATCGTTGCGAGGTAAAGCTTATGGGCAAGGGCAATCCCGAATCGGCAGATGTCGTCGTCGCAAGAGATACCGACGTTTTCATTGCCGATACCCTCAGCGAACAAAATAAAAACCAATTAAGCTTGCGAAATGTTCTTTGGTTGGAATTAAAAGGTCACAGCCGCGAAGATGTAATTTTTCAATTCAAGCGGATTCTTTCGAGGTTGAGCGTTCCGTTTAATTAAAGTCACGGCACCAATAACGTATGTCGTCGAGTTTCTTGTAAAGGTTATTGCCGGGACAAGCCGTGTCATTCAAATCCCTGTGCCCGACGATAACGCCTTTGCCCATGGGGTTGAGCTTGTATCTTTGACAAAGCCACGCCGTCAAAAGTTTCAGCGAATCCATTTGTTTATGATTGGGCTTGGCGATTTCAAAATTTCCCGCGACACAAATCCCGACAGAATTTTTGTTGTGTTGATAAGCGTGCGCGCCGACTGCCAAAGGTTTGCGCCCCTGCTCAATCGTGCCGTCCTTGCGAATCACGTAATGATAGCCGATGCCCGCCCAGCCGTTGACCTCTTGGTGAAATTTGTGAATCTCTTCGGCGGAAGAATCTTTGTCGCCGTCGGGAAAGCCCGCGTGGTGAATCACGATAACTTCCGTCGAAGGGCGTT
This sequence comes from uncultured Selenomonadales bacterium, assembly GCA_947165405.1. Classification (GTDB taxonomy): domain Bacteria; phylum Bacillota; class Negativicutes; order Selenomonadales; family Selenomonadaceae; genus Quinella. Next base: position 12,752 of record CAMVAG010000033.1, on the reverse strand, counting down.
CCTCGTATTCGGTGAATCTCAAAAATAATTTTCTTATCGGCGGCTCCCACGTCTCCAAGATGTAGGCAGCTGCTTTTTCTTCGCCAAGAAACAAGCCCGCCGCCGTCAACGCCATCATTCTCAAAAAATTTCTTCTGTCCATAAATATTTCTCCTTTGCTGTGTTGAAGTTATTATAACAAAAAATCCCGCCTTGTGACGGGATAAATTTTTTCATGCTTCTAAACTTTCGGCAAGGCGTGCAAAATTATTTCGCCCGTCAAGCCGTCTTTGGCAGTGAAAGATAAATCGCACTCGCCCGCCGGCACATCGATAAAAAGTTCGCCGCTCTTATCGACCGTGTATTCTTTGCCGCCGACGCCGATAATCAACTTGCCCGAAGAAATTTTTGCGTTGACTTGAACAGCAGAGCCGTCGGGAATTTTCATGCTGCCGTTGCCGCCGCTTTCGTCCGCGTTCGTCGCCGAGATTTTTATTTCATCTTGCGTCGAATCAATCGACATTTTGCTTGCAGTGCAGCCGCCGACAATCATCACTGCCAAAAGAATCATCACGCAAAAAATTTTCTTCACGCCTTGTTGCCTCCTTTAAATCTCAAGGCAAACATTGTAATATCATCCGATTGTTCAGCCTCGCCCACATGCTTTGACAAATCGCCGCGAACATTTTTAAGCAGCGTCTCCAAGTCAGCTTTGCAGTCCGTCGAGTTCATGAACGCTATCAATCGGTCGGGAAGATATTCCTCGTTGTCGACGTTCAAAGCCTCCGTCACGCCGTCCGTGTAAATAAAAATCAAGTCGCCGTGTTTGAAAGTTACCTTCTGTTCCGCGAAGGGGATTCCGTCCATCGGTCCCATTACAAAATTTTTCTTCACGTCGAGGAAGTCGCAACGATTTTCTTCGGCATGATAAATCACGGGCGGATTGTGTCCGGCGTTCACGAAAATAAATTCGCCCGTCTCCAAGTCAAGCACGCCGATAAAAGCCGTCACGAACATCATCGCCTCGTTGTTGGCGCAAAGTTTATCGTTGGCGGCGGCAACGACTTCGGCAAGACCTTCGCGATTAACCATCGACACCGCGAAATTTTTCAGCACGGTTTTTGAAATGACCATGAACAGCGCGGCGGGGATTCCCTTGCCCGAAACGTCAGCGACGGTTATCGCCAAATGCGTTTCGTCGAGGAAATAGAAATCGTAAAAATCGCCGCCCACTTCCTTTGCGGGAGTCATCGTTGCCAAAAGTTCAAAGTCCTCGCGTTGCGGAAAGTCTTTGGGCAACATGCCGCGCTGAATTTCTGTGGCAACGTCAAGCTCTGTTGCAATGCGTTCTTTCTCGGCAGTTTCCTTTTCCAAATTCTTCATGTAAGTTTTCAGCTCATCGGTCATTGCGTTGAAACAAATCGCAAGGTGTTCAATCTCGTCTCCGGTATGAATTTCGATTTTTTTATCGAGGTTGCCGCCGGAAATTTCGCGGACGCCCTCGCTCAATTCGTGAATCGGCTTGACGAATCTGCGTGAAAGGCGCGTGCTCATGAAGAATAAAATTATCAGCGTAAGCGCGGGGATTATCACGGCAACTTGATTGAGATAAGAATATTCCTTTTGCATTTGCGCTTGAAGATTTGAAACTTGCCTTTGGAAATAATTTTGAACGTCCTGCATATTTCCCAAGACTTCTTCTTTCGAGATAATCATCCCGAAACTCCAACCGACAGAAGGTATCGGCGCGAATGCCAAATAAAAACCTTCGCCGTTCAAAAAGACCGGCATAACTTCCTGTTTGCCCGCGACCATTTCGGAAGCAGCGGCAGCCACAGAGTGATTGGAACTGTTGCGCAAATCGCGAGCACCCGACCGTGCGGCAAGGTCGTCGGAAATATTCACGGCAAATGCGCCGTCGGTCACCGTTGAGAAAATCACTTCGCCGTGCTCGTTAAGTACGAAATTAATACTGCCATTGTTTTTGGTCAAGCTGTTAATCTCGTTGTAGAGGTCTTCGTTCGAGGAATCCAAACCGACAACGCCGATCATATTGCCTGCCGCGTCGTAGAAGGGAACAGACGCACCGATTTGCTGATAAGAATTTTTGCCCGAAGCATTAACCGTTCTGTAGAGGTCTGAAATGACGGGAGCATTGGCATTTTTGGCTTTGATATACCAAGGGCGTTTGCGGGTGTCGAAATTGTAAATGCGTTCGTGAGAAAGAGGCACCGTCGCGTTGAAATCAGTATGATTGTCTTCTCCGTGCAAAATATCCGCGCCGATAAACCAGCCCTTCTCGCCGCCGACAAATGCCGTTGCGTTGTAGCCGTCATAAGTTTTTAAAATTTCCGCAAGCAAATCTTTGACGTTCGCCGCCAATGCCAATTCGTTTTGAATTTCGGGCGTGATGTTGTTCAAAATATCGGGCGCGTAAATTCGATAAGGCTCGCCAAATTTTACGGCTTCGGTGCGCGGGTCGGGTAAAGTCTTCGGCGAATAATTTTCCGGGTGTGAAAAAATGTCGGTCATTGCCTCTGCCAAAATTTTTGCGTCTTCACGCGTGACTACCAATTCCCTGTCCATGAATTGCGCTCCTGCCTCCGCCAATTCGCCAAGCGTATACTTGAGTTGCGCCGTCAAGAGTTTGTCGGTATAAATTGCGCTGTTCTCGCCGAGTTCGACGCTCGTCTGCGCCATATCTTTTTGGATAATAAATCTGCCTATGGCAGCGAAGACACCGACCATAAGGAACGTCGCCAAACCCGCGCCAACCACGAGCATCAAAACTTTTTTGTGGATACTGAATTTCATTTCCGCGACTCCCCGTTAAATCTCAAGGCAAACATTGTAATATCATCCGATTGTTCCGCCTCACCCACATGCTTTGACAAATCGCCGCGAACATTTTTAAGCAGCGTCTCCAAGTCAGCTTTGCAGTCCGTCGAGTTCATGAACGCTATCAATCGGTCGGGAAGATATTCCTCGTTGTCGACGTTCAAAGCCTCCGTCACGCCGTCCGTGTAAATAAAAATCAAGTCGCCGTGTTTGAAAGTTACCTTCTGTTCCGCGAAGGGGATTCCGTCCATCGGTCCCATTACAAAATTTTTCTTCACGTCGAGGAAGTCGCAACGATTTTCTTCGGCATGATAAATCACGGGCGGATTGTGTCCGGCGTTCACGAAAATAAATTCGCCCGTCTCCAAGTCAAGCACGCCGATAAAAGCCGTCACGAACATCATCGCCTCGTTGTTGGCGCAAAGTTTATCGTTGGCGGCGGCAACGACTTCGGCAAGACCTTCGCGATTAACCATCGACACCGCGAAATTTTTCAGCACGGTTTTTGAAATGACCATGAACAGCGCGGCGGGGATTCCCTTGCCCGAAACGTCAGCGACGGTTATCGCCAAATGCGTTTCGTCGAGGAAATAGAAATCGTAAAAATCGCCGCCCACTTCCTTTGCGGGAGTCATCGTTGCCAAAAGTTCAAAGTCCTCGCGTTGCGGAAAGTCTTTGGGCAACATGCCGCGCTGAATTTCTGTGGCAACGTCAAGCTCTGTTGCAATGCGTTCTTTTTCGGCAGCGACTTTCGTCAAGTTCGCCATGTAAGTTTTTAATTCATCGGTCATTGTGTTGAAACTGTTTGCGAGGTCTTCAATCTCATCGCCGGTTTGGAGGTCAAGTTTCTTGTCGAGGTTGCCGCTTGAAATTTCGCGGACGCCGTTGCTCAATTCGTGAATCGGTTTGACCAAACGCGCCGAAATTTTTTTGCTCGCCGACAACAAAAATTTCAGCAAGCCCATAAGCAAAATCATTGAGGATAAGCCCATGATATAGAAAACGTCTTGCAGGCGAATTCGGAAATCGGCAATCTGTATCAGAAAATATTTTCGGCTTTCCTCTGCGGCGGCGACAATGTCTTTGCGCAAAGTCAGCGTGCCGAAACTCCAGCCGATATTTTCCATAGGGGCGAAAGCCAAAAAATATTCCTCGCCGTCGACAATCACGGGGAAGATGCCGCTTTGCCCGTCAACCATTTTGCGCGCCGCGGTCGCCAAAGTTTGTTCGGGGTTTTCGCGCAAGTCTTGTCCGCCCGAAGCCGCAATCAAATCGCCTGTCGCGTGTGAGGAAAAAACAACTTCGCCTTGCTTGTTCAAAACGAAACTGAAACCGTGCTCACCGATAGCCGTATTGTCTATCGTTTTGTAAATGTCGGTGTTCGCCATATCCAAACCTACGACACCCGCCACGCCGTTGCGGTCGTAGTAGGGCGCAGAGCAACCGATAATCTGATAGCCGTCGTCGTCCATGTTGCTGTACAGTTCGGAAAAGACGGGAGCACCGGCTTCGATTGCATTTTTATACCAAGGACGTTCGCGGCAATCGTATTGATAAAGTTCGCCTGAACTGTATTCAAGGGCACCGTTTGTTTCGGGATAGAGACTGACGCAGATAAAATATCCCTTAGCCGAACCGACATAGAAAGAGGAATTGTATTCGGCAAAAGCTTTTGAAACGGTACGCAGATAAGTGCCGATGTTGCCGGCAATTTCAATCTCGCGTCGCAATTCGGGAGAAATTTTTTCGGGCGTCATGCCGTTCAAAAAAGTTTCCGGGCTGTAGATTATGTAAGGTTCAAAATGATGAACTTTATCGAAGCGCGGGTCAAGAACTTTGACGGGTTTGTAGTCTTCGGGATTGGAGGCAATGCGTGTCATCATATGCGACAAAACTTCCACGTTGGAACGAATCAAATATATATCGCGGTCAATGGATTCTGCGCGGGCTTTGGTCAATTCGCCGAGAGTCCGCTTGAGTTGATAAGTTATCAGGTTTTCGGTAAAGTTCGCGCCTGCCTCGCCGACCTTATCGCCCAACTCGCTCATTTCGGAGCGCGTGACACTCATGCCGTAAAAAGAAAGACCGCTCAATGTCATGAAAGACAATATCCCCGCCGCCAAGACGAGGACGAGCAGTCTTTTTTGTATGTTCCATTTCATCGAGCAACCTCAGAAAAATTTTTTCATGCGCAGAATATTTTTTCCGTCCGCGTATTCGTAATTGATTTCGTCGACATTTTTTTTGACAAGAAAAATCCCCAAGCCGCCGATGTCGCGATCTTCCAGCTCAAGCGTGGTGTCGGGGTCGGCTTTTTCAAGAGGGTTGTAAGGTTTGCCTTTGTCAATGAAAGTCATCAAAACCGCGTCGGGATTTTCCTCGAATTCCATACGGAAAGTCGCAGGGCCGATTTCGGGGTTATAAGCGTAGCTTGAAATGTTCACGAAAATTTCTTCGATAACAAGCTCCAACTGCATTGAAGTTTTCATGGGGCACTCGCGAATTTCAAGTTGTTCCGTTGCGAAGTCGATAACCTTCTGCAAATTTTCGAGTGTCGCCTCAACCGTAATTTGTTCCATAAAAATTCTCCGTTAAGCGATTGTCATGAGGCTTGCGAAGCCCGTCATTTCCAAAACTTCCATGACCGATTCGCCGACGTTTGTGAGTTTCATTGAGCCCTGTTTGTTCATGCGCTTTTGAGCCACGAGCAAAACCCTCAAACCTGCCGAGGCGATATACTTGAGCTCCGCGAGGTCGAATGTCAAATCCGTCACGCCGTCGAGTGCGGTCGTCAATTCTTTGGAAAGTTCGGGTGCGCTTGCCGCGTCGAGCCTTCCGATAATTTTGATTGTCAATGCATTTCCGTTGAGTTCCTTTTTGATTTCCATTTTGCTGTCTCCTTTTATAAATCTTTTCGCGCTGCAATGTACTTGTTGACGGCGGCGATAAGTTGCACGACATCGAAGGGCTTGGCAATGTGATAATTCATGCCGCTCTCCATGCTCATGCGTTTATCCTCGTCACGACTGTTGGCACTAAGCGCGATTATCGGCAAAACTTTTGCGTCGGGTCTGTCGAGGGCACGAATCGCCCGCGTTGCCTCGTAGCCGTTCATTATCGGCATTTGAATATCCATAAGCACAAGGTCGTAATAGCCCGGCGGGTGTTTGGTGAAAGCTTCGACTGCCTCCACTCCGTCGGCAACCGTTTCGACCGAAAAGCCCGACTCTTCCAAAATTGTTTCGGCAAGCATTCGATTGAGTTCAATGTCGTCAACCAAAAGGATTCTGTCACCGCAGTTTTCCGCGTCGACAAATTTTTCAAGGGGAGCATCTTTGTCCTCGTCTTCGCCGCGATAAATTTTAAACGGCATGCCGACCGTAAACGTCGTGCCCTTGCCTTTTTCGCTGACGGCGTCGATTGAACCGCCCATTGCTTCGATAAGTTTTTTCGTTATCGCCAAGCCGAGCCCCGCGCTGATATGTCCGGTCTTCGTCGAAGTTTCCTCGCGTTCAAAAGTTTCATACATGCGTTTCATAAATTCGGGCGTCATACCCGCGCCGTCATCTGAAATCACAAACTCGCAACGAAGATAGCCGGAGTCGGAAACTTTTTTCTTCTTGGCAGAAATTTTTACGTGCCCGCCGTTCGGAGTGAATTTTATCGCATTGTCAAGCAGGGCGGAAAGAATTTTCCTGAAGTTCACATCGTCGGTATAAACCATTTCGCGCGGCAAATTGGTCACGCATTCGAGAGAAATATTTTTCTTTTCCGCATGGTGCTTGAAGGCGTGAACGACAACCAGCACTTGCTCTTCCAAGTCGCAAATTTCGGAGCGCAGGTGCGTTTTGCCGTAAGTTATCTTGCTCATGTCCAGCAGGTCATTGACGAGCGACAACATTTGCAAGCTGCTTTCGTCGACTTTTTCAAGATAGGTTTTTAAAAGTTCGGGTTCGTTGAGGTGTCGACGCGCCAGCTCCGTGAAACCTCTGATTGAGTTTAGCGGCGTCAAGATGTCGTGCGAAATGTTAAAGAGGAACGCTGCTTTGATTTCGCTTGCTTGTCTTTCTTTTTCCAATTCCATTTCCATACGCAGCTTCTCCTCCTGAATAAGCCGACGTTCGGTTATATCGCTGATAAAAACGTAAAATGCATCTCCGTGTTCGGGGAAGGTCGCAAAGTGCCCGTAGTCGTCAATCCAACGAACTTCACCGTCTTTGCGCGTGATTCGATATTCCACGTGGTCGAGGCGGTCGTTTTCGGGGTCGGCGATTTGTTCTTCGATTGATTCTTGAATTGCGTCGAAATCATCGGGATAAACCATGCCTTTGAAAGTGTAGCCCGTCAAGTCTCTGAATTCGTCGAGATTTTCGCAGCCGTAAATGTTTAGGACTTCGTTGTTCACGTAGAAAATTTCAAACGGCTCTTTGGCGGAATAGACGAAGAAACCGCCGGGGACTTGTTCGGCGACCCACTTTAACATAGGTAAAACTTCGTACAAATATTTTTTACCCAAAAAATTATTTCTGCCCATTTTCCCTCCGAAAAAATCTGTCAATGCTATCTTCAGTTGAGCCTCGCCAATAATAGCACATGTTATTCGGTTTGTGCAAAAAATTTTTTCGCCGCCGAAATTTTTACAAATTTATAATCTGATAAAAAATAATTCCTCAAAAATGCTTGTCAAAATTTTCTTATCGTGTATAATTGGCGCATATCTTAAAAGGAGGAAGATTTCTATGGGAGCAACAACAGCATCTATTCGCGAGGCAGTGGAAGATTATTTCCGAGTCGAAGAGTTGAAGTGGATTCCGTTTGACGAAAACGATGTTGCAAGAGCGATGTTCAGCGTCAAATGTAAATTCGGTCACACGACGATTTTCTTTCACGCTCAAGACGACAGGCTTTTGATTCGAGCGATGGTTCCGCTTGAGGCAGACGAGGATAATCGTCCGGAAGTGGGGGAATATCTGCTCCGAGCCAACTACGGCATGCGGAACGGCGGCTTTGATTTTGACTTCAGAGACGGAGAAATTTCTTTCCGCTTCCCGCTCTATTGCGGCGAAGAAGTTGACGCGCCCACGCACGAGCAAATCGATTACGCGGTGAACACTTGCATTATTACGATTCAACGTTACGGCGACGGTCTTGCCCGCGTCGTTTACGGCATGGAGAGTGCCAAAGACTCAATCGCCAAAATCGAAGGCAAGCGCATTGAGGATTAAAAAACTTCGATAAAATTTTCTGCACCTCGCGCAAAGAGAACTTCGGCTTCGGTCGGGGTTCTTTTTGTTTGCGGAGGTTGCCCCCGTTTAGCTGTTAGTGGTTAGCTGTTAGCTGTTAGAAAATCTTTTCGTAGTTCGTCACTTCGATTGAGCTAATCATGATTTTAATTTTTTCTTCTACTTTTTCTTTGCCGGCACCAAAGAAAAAGTAGCAAAAAGAAAGGTGCTTTGCCCGGCTGTAAAAACATCCATGTTTTTAACGCCGGCGGCCGTCATCCGTGACGGCCGGGTTTCAGCTTCCCGCGACTTTTTTTATTTTCAAATGCTTGCGAAGGTTTTTGATAAAAATATTTGTCGATTGCCTCCGCGAATAGTATAATGCGGAAAATTTATCTGTAAGTTGTAAGCTAAAAACGGAGGTTTTTGTTTTGGACATCGTGCCCATATTATTAAATACGTTCCTCGTTTTCTTTTTGATAGCCATGAACGGCTTCTTTGTCGCGGCGGAATTTTGTTGCGTGAAAATGCGTCCGTCGCGGCTCGAAACGCTGATTCAAGAGGGCAACACTCGCGCCAAATATGCAAAAAAATTAATCGACGAACTCGACGAGGCTTTATCCGTCACGCAACTGGGAATAACTTTGGCGTCATTGGGTCTGGGCTGGGTCGGCGAACCTTTTGTCGCGGAATTAATTTCGCCGCTGATTCACGCGCTGGGCATCGGCGAAACTTTGGGTCACACAATATCATTCGCGCTGGCGTTCTCGTTGATAACTTCAATGCACATAATCTTGGGCGAACTAACACCAAAGTCAATGGCAATCGCGGCGGCAGAAAAAATTTTGCTCAACATCGCCTTGCCCATGCTAATTTTTTGGAAGGTCATGTATCCTTTCGTGTGGCTGCTCAACAAAACCGCAAGCTTCGTAAGTCATCATTTGGGCTTATCGATTTCGGAGGGTGAGGTCGCGCACAATCCCGAAGAAATTCGTTTGCTCATGAAGGAAAGCCGCAAGCAGGGGCTTGTTGACGATACGGAAGTTGATTTCGTCGATAACGTCTTCGACTTCACCGAGCGCAACGTCCGCGAAATTATGGTGCCGCGCCTCGATATGGTTTGCCTTTACCTCAACAAAAGCTACGAGGAAAATCTTGCGACGATTCTTGAAGAGGAAATGACGCGCTATCCGATTTGCGACGAGGATAAAGATCACATTGTCGGCTTCCTGCACATAAAAGATTTGACAAAAGTTTTGATTCAAGGCAAGCGCAAGCCGAGCTTAAAAAAATTGGCGCGAAAAGTTTTCTTCGTGCCGGAAAGTATGGATGTGAGCGTATTGCTTGAGACGATGCAAAAAAATCGTTCGCAGCTGGCGGTCGTCGTCGACGAATACGGCGGGACTGCCGGCATGGTCACGATTGAAGATATTATCGAGGAAATTGTCGGTGAGATTCAAGACGAGTTTGACGAGGAACGTCCCGATTCCGAAAAGCGCGACGAAAATCTTTACTCAATCGACGCGAAGATGTTGCTTGAGGAATTGGAAGACGAATTCGGCATTGCGATTGACGACGAGGACGTTGACACGGTCGGCGGCTGGCTCAATGACAAATTGGGTGGTGAGCCGCGTGTCGGACAATCCGCCGCTTACGAGGGCAATACTTTTTACGTCGAAGAAGTCGAAGGCTTGAGGATTACCCGCGTGCTGATTCGTCTTGCCAAGAGCCGTGACGTTGATTAAGTTTCTTCGCGCTGCTTTCTGCCTTTGGTGATGTTCTTGGCAATGTCGATAAAAAGTTTTCCGTCGAGGTGGTCAAGCTCATGTTGAATGCAACGGGCAAGCAAACCTTCCGCCTCCAAAGTTTTTTTCTTGCCGAAGCGGCCGGTGTATTCGACGCGAATTTTTTCGGCGCGCTCCACGTCTCCGAAGAGGTCGGGGCAAGAGAGGCAACCTTCATTGTCGACGACGGAACCCTCGCGAAAAGTTATGACGGGATTAATCAGGTCGTAGCGATTTTTCTTGTCAACGTCGACGACACAAACCCGAATGGATTCTCCGACTTGCGGCGCGGCAATCCCGACGCCTTCGCTCGCGTACATTGTTTCAGCCATGTCATCCAAAAGTTTTCTCAAGCGTTTGTTAATCTTCTCGACGGGCGTACTAATTTTTTTCAAGACGGGGTCGCCCGCCTTTTTTATTTCAAGCAAAGCCATAGTTCAACCTCCGTAAAAAAAATTTTCCGCCAATACTTCGACGCCGCGCAGAAAATTTCCTACGTCGTGTCGACATCATCCGTGACGGCTCCCGATAATTTTTTCGGCAAGAAAATCGGCAGCAATTTTTGCAACGAGGCTTTCCTCACCAACAAAGCTGTGGTCGGCCTTGTCAAGCAATTTAATTTCGCCGTGCTTGTAAATTTTTTTGTAGCTCAAGCTGCAGGTGTAAGGGACAACAACGTCGCCCGTGCCGTGAATCATCAAAACATTGCCCGTGAATTTTTCCGCCGTCTCATAAATCGGCAAAGTCTGCGCGGTCAAGATGTAGTTGCGTCCGATTTTGTGCCCGCCGAAAATTTCGACGTATTCGGGCGGATTGAGCGCGTCATAATTTACGCCGAATAAATTTCCGCGCAAAGAATCATCACGCAGGACAGCAGCGGGAGCCATCAACACGACGGCTTTAATTTTTTTCGCGCCGAGTTCGCCGGCAACCATCGAGGCAACGACGCCGCCTTGAGAGTGACCCGCGATTGAAATGCTTTTGACGTTCGGAAGTTTGCTTGCGTAGTCGTAAACTTTTTTTGCGTCAACAATTTCATTGAGCACCGTCATGTTTTGAAAGTCGCCGTCGCTTTTGCCGTGCCCGTTGAAGTCAAAGCGAATCGAGGCGATACCTCGCGCCTCCAAATCGCCGGCGAGGTTTGTCAGCAGAAGATTTTCTTTGTTCCCCGTGAAGCCGTGACAAAGTATCACGAGCGGATAATTTTTTTGATTGTCGGGCGTCTGCAAGACAGCGGCAAGTTTCCCGTGGTCTCCGTCAATCGAAATGCTTTGACTTTGCGCCCAAGCCGTCAAGGGCATTACGAAAAAAATCAACGCGATAAAAAATTTTAACACGATTAACCCTCCTCGAAAAATTTGTATCAAAAAACCTCCTGCGACGCGGGAGGCTTTTGTTTGAAAATTATTTGCGCAAAATGTTGTAGCGATAGAAATATCCTTCGACGAGCATTTTGCGAGCCGCAGTGTCATTTTTGTCTTTCACAATGCGGAATAAATCTTCGTGCGCTTTCTTGAGTTCCTCGCCCTTGCCGAGATTAATCATGTTGCGGATTGTGCTCATGCGTATTTCGCTTGTCAAAGTCCGAACGAGCTTTGCGATTTGTCCGAGCAATGAATTGTGCGCCGCCGTCGAAATTGCCTCGTGAAAATGATCGTCCGCTATGAAAATGTTTTCCACATTGCCGCCGTCGATTTCCGCCAAGAGTTTGTTGAGTTGCTCTTCAAGCTGAAATAAATCTTCCGGCTCTGCCTTTTCCGTTGCCAATTCCAAAATGCCGAAGTCAATCCACTCGCGCAATTCTTTGAGACTGTCCAATGAATCCGATTGGTCGAGGATTATTCCGTAGAGCAGCGGGTTAATCATTTTGTCGGAGAAGCCGCTTGCCACGAATGTTCCTTCCGGTCTTCGAATGTCAAGCACGCCGAACGACACCAAAATTTTTATTGCCTCGCGGATAGAATTGCGCCCGACGCCGAAGCTTGCCGCCAATTCCATTTCAGTCGGCAACTTGTCGCCCGGACGGAGTTCTTTATAAATCATTGCGTAAGTCAAACGGTCGATAACTTGTTGCACGACAGACGTATTGTCAATCGGGCGCAGGAAACTCTTTTCAACTTCGCCGACTTCCATAGCGGCAACGTCCTTTCTTTTAAAAGTTTGTGTCAATTATAACTTGCAAACTTTCCTTGTCAAGAATTTGTCCTTGACGATTGCAGACGTTATCGAAGAAGAAATTTTTCATTGCGAACAATTCGGGTTGCGAAATCGTGTAACCGTTAAATTTTGTCTGCAAAGACAACGGACGCCTCGCAAGTTGTTTTGCTTGCCACCGCGAACACCGCCGCCTATAATGACAACATGAATTAATTAAGCTTTCAGCTTAGAGCTTTCAGCTTTCAGACTTAACCTGACAGCTGACAGCTGACACCTGACAGCTAAAATTTGGAGGTGTTATCCATGCAAGAGGCGATGCAAAAATTTGGTCGCTTCCTCAGCGCAATGGTCATGCCCAATATCGGCGCGTTCATTGCTTGGGGTTTTATCACAGCACTTTTTATTCCTGCAGGGTGGATTCCCAATGAAGGTCTGGCTGAACTCGTCGGACCTATGGCGAAATGGCTCTTGCCTCTGTTAATCGGCTTCACGGGCGGCGAGGTCGTCAACGGCCACAGAGGCGGCGTCGTCGGCGCGATTGCCACGGCGGGCATTATCGTCGGCACCGATATTCCGATGTTCATGGGCGCAATGATTATGGGTCCTATCGGCGGCGTCGCGATTAAAAAATTCGACGAGGCAGCTCAAGACTCAATCCCCGGCGGCTTCGAAATGCTTGTCAACAATTTTTCGGCAGGCATTATCGGCGGCATACTCGCCTGCGCGGCTTACAGCTTTGTCGGTCCGATTGTTTCAAGCATCACGGACGGAC
>CAMVAG010000032.1 GCA_947165405.1 uncultured Selenomonadales bacterium | reverse complement strand
CCTGCAAGATAATCGCCGAGCGGTTCGGGCGAATAAGCTCCCAAAAAAATCGCGCCCGCATTTTTTATCTTCGGCAAAAGTTCAAAAGGATTTTGCGTCAAAAGTTCCAAGTGTTCGGGCGCGGAAAAGTTCGCGAAGTCAATCGCCTCCTCCAAATTTTCTGCGACGACGATTAAGCCGTTGCGTTCGATTGCGGCGGCGGCGATTTCTTTTCGCGGAAGATTTTTAAGTTGGATTTCGACTTGTGCGGAAATTTTTTCGGCAAGCTCCGTGCTCGTGGTGATAACGATACTGCAGGCAAGCGGGTCGTGTTCGGCTTGGCTCAACATGTCGGCGGCGGCGTAAACCGGATTTGCAAACTCATCGGCGACAATCAAAATTTCACTCGGCCCGGCGAGCATATCAATATCGCAGTGCCCGTAAACTTCTTTTTTGGCGAGCGTGACGAAAATATTTCCGGGCCCGACGATTTTGTTGACGCGGGGAATTTGCTCCGTGCCGAAAGCCATCGCCGCAATCGCTTGAGCTCCTCCAATTTTAAAAATCTTGTCGACGCCCGCAAGTTTCGCCGCCGCGAGGACAGCAGGATTTGTATTCGGCGTGCACATGATAATTTCTTTGACGCTCGCGACTTTTGCGGGAATGATATTCATCAAGACGCTTGACGGATAAGCCGCAGTGCCGCCGGGAACGTAAACTCCGACGCGCTCCAGAGGAATGACGGCTTGACCGAGCAAAGAATTTTCGCCGCGATAAGTTATCCAAGACTTCGGAAGTTGTTCCGTGTGAAAGCGACGAATATTTTCCGCCGCGACCTTCAACGACGAAAAAATTTCCGAATCAATTTCAAACTCCTCAAGCTCGACGGAAAAATTTTCCAACTCGACGCCGTCAATTTTTTTTGTCCAATCGATAACCGCCGAATCGCCGCGCCTGCGAACATCCTCGACAATCCGCCGAACAATTTCAATCGCGCTCAAGTCCTCGCCGAAAATTTTTTTGTTTGCCTCGCGAATCTTCGGCGAAAGTTCGACCTCGTCAAAAGATTTTTTCGTCAAGAGGCGTTCGACTTCGCCGTGCCCGATTTTCTTTCCGTTGATAATCTTCATTCGTTTACCTCCAAATTTTTTTATAACTTTACCGCAAAATTTTTACGTTGACAAGTTAGCGGCTTTGAATTAGGATTGAAAAAAATTTTTTGGGAGGCAACGTGTTTGAAGTCGACGAGCAAATTTTTGAGCTTGATACTTCGCCACAAGCCGCAGATTGTCGGGATTGAACTTGACGAGCACGGCTGGGCGGATGTCGAGGAATTGATTCGCCGCGTGAAAAATCTTGACAGAGCGACGCTTGAGCAGATAGTTGCGACTGACGAGAAGCAACGATATTCTTTCAGCGCGGACAAAAAATTGATTCGAGCCAATCAAGGGCACTCAATCCCCGTCGACGTGGAGCTTGCCGAACTTGCGCCGCCCGAAATTTTGTATCACGGCACTGGCGAAAAATTTGGTGCGTCGATTAATGCACAAGGTTTGCTGAAAATGTCGAGGATTTACGTTCATTTGTCGAGCGATATTGACACGGCGACCAAAGTCGGGCGGCGGCACGGTGTCCCGAAAATTTTTGTCGTCGAGAGCGGCAAGATGTTCGTCGACGGCTACAAATTTTTTCGTTCGGTCAACGGCGTTTGGCTCACCGAACACGTCCCCGCAAAATATTTAAAGGAGAGTTTTTAAATGGAGAGCTACACTTTTACACCGCAACGCGTTTGTTCGAAGCAGATTAATTTTTCTTTGGACGCGGAAGGCAAATTGCATGACGTGAAATTTTTTGGCGGCTGCCCCGGCAATCTTCCGGCTATCGGCAAGCTCGTCGAGGGCAAGGACGCCAAAGAAATCGCCGACCTTCTGCGCGGCAATCCTTGCGGTGCACGCGGAACTTCTTGCACCGACCAACTTTCTATAGCGATTGACGAGGCTTTGAAGTCTCGCACGGCTTAAAATTTTTTTGGAGGTTTCAAAATGGACAAGCAAACATTGATTGAAAAAATTAAAGCGATGGCGGCGGCTCCCTCTTGCTGCGCCCAACTCAAAGCGGCTGTCAAAAATTATTTCGACGCACTCGGCACCGCGAACGAAAAATCTGCCGCGCAAAATCTTATCGCAGAGCTTGAGGAAGACATCACGACGGTTGATGATTTGGTTCCGTTTGCTCATTCGAAAGAGGCGATTCAAATTTTCGGGGCGGAAGGCGCAAAAAAATTCGCCGCTCATGCTGACGAACTCAAGGCGAGCGGCGCGAAGTATTGCGATTGCGGAGCGTGTGCGCCCGGCGTCGAAATTCTCAACAACAAAAAAATTCTTCTCGGATAAAAAATTTTCGGAAAAAAATTTATCCCGTCGAAAAAATTCGGCGGGATTTTTTTATTCAAAGCAAAAGTAAATCGCAAGCGTTCCGCGTTCGAGGCTCAAAAAAATTTTTTCGTCTTCAATGCGATTGCTCACGGCGTTCGGGAAAGTTTGTGTCAAAGTCGCGCCGTCAAGTTCCCAGTGAAGATTTTTCGTTTTAACGCCCTCACAAAAATTCGTCATCGGCAACAAAGAAACTGCAAGCGGCTTTTGAAAAAATTTCACTTCGACGGATTCGCCGCCGCGCAGAAAAAAAATAATTTCGTGCTCATCGGCGAGGAAAATTTTTCGGTCAAGTGCCGCGCAAGTAAAAATCGTGCCGTAAAGATGGTCGAAGCGTCCTCCGAAACAAGCCGTCAAAATCGCGACGTGTTCCCCGAAAATTTCTGCGGCTCGGCTCAAAGCAAGTTGCGTGTCGGTAAAATCTTTGTCGACGGGATATTTTTCGACGGGGATTTTTTTTTCACGCGCCCACTCGACGGCGGATTGATTCGCGCTGTCGAAGTCGCCGATTAAAAAATTCGGGACAACCTCGCACGCTCGACAAAGTTCAATGCCCTTGTCGATACAAAAAATTTTCCGCCCGCTTGAAATGCTCAAAAAAAATTCGCGGCTCGGAACTCGTCCGCCGCTCACAAACAAAATTTCCTGCGCGGAAGTTGTCGAATAAAAAATTTCACATTGCGGAAGTTTCATTTTAATATTTTGTCGTGCTTGGGCAAGTTAAACGCCCGCTCCTCCGTTGTATTTGACCAAAACCTTTTCACATGGCGACGATTGAAATACCTTTGGCGTCGGCTAAGGCAATCATCTGCGCCCGCTCGACCAATAAAGTTTTGCCCGCCTCGATAGCCAAAGCACTTGCTCCGACATTGACCATATTTTCAATCGTTCGATAGCCGACGGTGGGAACGTCGAATCGATTGTCTTGTTGAGGCTTTGAAACTTTCGCGACGACAGCTCCGCCGCAAGCCAATTTTCCGCCGCGTTCAATGCAAGCGTCCGTTCCTTCAATCGCCTCCAAAGCCATGACCGCACGATTTTTCACGACGACCGTTTGACCTATGTCGAAGCGTCCGAGTTCTTTGGCAATGCGGAAGCCGAATTCCATATCTTGTTTTTCCTGTTCGGTCGGCTCGCGTTGAGTGATTGTCCCTCTGCGCGGCATGAGATTTCTAATCAACTTGGTTTGGTCGAAGGCTTGAATGCCTGCCTTTGCCAGCTCACGAACGAACGCCATCATAATCGTATCGTCTTTTCTGTCGGGCAGGGACATGATAAGTTGCAACATGCGGGCGTCGGGCTGAACTGCGCCGTTGAATAAAAGTTCCTTCGTGACTTTGCCGATCATCGTGACCTTTTGAATTTGATTGCTCTTCAAGTAATTTAAAATCGCGTCAAGTTGTGCGACGCTGATAAATTGAAAATCCTTTGCGAACTGCGCGATTTGCGGGTCGCTTTCCGCCAACAATCCGACGGCATAAACTTCATAGCCCAGTTGAGCGGCGGCACGGGCACTCTCGACGGGCAGTTTCCCTGCTCCCGCCAATATACCGAGTTTTTCCATTAAAAAGACCTCCGATTTATTATTCAGTTTTCTAAACTTTAATCGCGGGCAATTTGGCGGCAAGCTCTTTGGCTTCGGATTCTCGTTCGCGTTGAATTCTGTCGAAGAGGGCGGGCAGGTTTGCAAAGATGAGTTTCAAAGTTTCGGCAGTTTCATAAGGAGTCGTCGTTTCATTAAGACGCCGCGATAAAATTTCTTGAATAAATTGCACCGATAATTCCGGAATGTATTTATTTTCGCGTCGCCAGTTGGTCAGCTCCGTTTGAACGTATTCGCAGATAATGCTTTCGCTTGCGTCGTCAAGTTTTATATTGCACTTCTTTAAACCGCGTCTGCATTTCCTTGCCATTACTTTTGCCACACGAGCGATTTCCAGATTAGTCATAAGAAACACTTCCGCCGAAAATTATTTATCATCAAAGTCACGACGCTCACGACAAATGCCGCGCTCCGCATTGCGCAAAAATCTAAGTAAGTGTTCGACTTCCTCGCAAGAGTCAACTTCCTGTTCAATGACGGCGATTGCTTCCGGCAAACTCAAGCCCGAACGATAGAGAATCTTATAAGCTTTTTTTATCAGCCGACGACTTTCAAGGGGGATGCCCGCCCGCGATATGCCGACGTTGTTTAAGCCGACGACTTTTGCGGGGTGACCGTCGACGATTGTATAGGGCACCACGTCTTGGACAAGTTTGCTCATGCCGCCGACCATTGCATTGCGTCCGATTTTCACGAATTGATGAACGCCCGCCATGCCGCCGATAACGACTCTGTCCTCAACCATCGCATGACCCGCGCAGCTTGCCAAGTTCGACATGATGACGTGATTGCCGAGCGTGCAGTTGTGCGCCACGTGAATGTAAGCCATAAGCAGGCAGTCGTTGCCGATACGCGTTTCGTTGCCTTCGCCCGTCGCCCTGTGAATCGTTGCACCTTCGCGGATCGTCGTCCTGTCGCCTATGATTGTGTAGCTGCGTTCGCCTTTGAATTTCAAATCTTGCGGTTCGGCTCCGACACTGGCGAATTGATAAACTCTGCACTCTTTGCCCAAGCTTGTCCATTTTTCGATAACGGCATGCGGACCGATAATCGACCCGTCACCGATTTCAACGTCTTCGGCAATCACGCAGTAAGGACCGATTGTAACATTTTCGCCGATAATCGCCTTAGGCGAGACGACCGCGCTGGGGTGAATGATTGTGCCTGTTTCGCCGTTGCTTTCCAATTTAATCATTGTATTTCTCCTAAGGCCTCACAGCTCATTTCTTCCTTTGAGCGCGAAAGTAAAATCGGCGACGGCGACGAGTTTATCGTCAACATAGCCGTCCGTGTGCAAGACGCCGAAGAGCCCGCGCACTTTGAGAATCTCGGCTTTGGTTATGAGGGTATCGCCGGGCACGACCATTTTTTTGAACTTGATATTGTCCATGCCTCCGAAGAGCGCGATTTTCCCGCGATGTTCTTCGGGATAGAGCATTGCCACGCCGCCCACTTGCGCCATTGCCTCCAATATGAGGACGCCCGGCATTATGGGATGTCCCGGGAAGTGTCCGGCGAATTGCGGCTCGTTCATTGTGACATTTTTTGAGCCCGTCGCCGACCGGAAAGGATCTATTTCCAAAATTCTGTCGACCAAAAGCATGGGCGGGCGGTGCGGCAAAATTTTCATAATGTCTTCGATTTCCAATACCATCTATATCGCTCCTTTTTAACAATGAGGAATTAGGAATTAATTAGGTAACGGTAACCATTCCTCATTCCTCATTCCTCATTCCTAATCGATAAAAGTCTTCGTAAATTTTTTTTGCAAGCCGAGTATTCAGTTCGTGACCCGACGCCGCCGCCACGATATGACAATTAAAAATGCCTGCAAGGCGCATGTCTCCGATAACGTCCAAAATTTTGTGGCGAACGAGTTCGTCGGGATAATTGAGTTTATTGAGCCAGCCCGCGTCGTTGTAGACGATGACATTTTCAAGTGTGCCGCCGAGCCCCAAGCCCATTGCTCGAAGTGCGTCAATTTCTTTCTCGTAGGCAATCGTCCGCGCAGGCGCAATTTCCCGCTCGTAAATTTCTTCGGTGATGTTGAAGTCGCCGTATTGAATTCCAATCAGCGGGTGAGGATTGACCGAAACGAAACTTACGCGAAAACCGTCACAGGGCAGAGCCATGACAAAACGCTTACCCTCCTCGCCGTCGACACGATAAATTTTTTCAAGCCGAATAACTTTGCGCTCCTTGTCCTGTTCGACGACGCCCGCTGCTTGAATCATTTTAAAGAAGTCGATTGAGTTGCCGTTTAGGACGGGCGGCTCTTCCGCGTCGAGTTCAATCGTGCAGTTGTCGATTCGGCAAGCGTTGAGCGCGCTCATGAGGTGTTCGATTGTGAAAACTTTCGCGCCGTTCTCCGCAAGAGTCGTTGCCCGAAGAGTGGTCGTAACTTTATCGGCGGTCGCGCGAATCTGCGGGCGGTCGGGTAAATCTGTTCGCATAAAAATTATCCCGCTGTCAACGTCGCCGGGTTTGAGCTCAAGCCGAACCTCTTTGCCCGAATGAAGTCCGACGCCGACGCAGGAAATTTTGCTCTTTAAAGTTCTTTGTTTCGGCAAGATTTAGCCTCCTTCCGAAAAAATTCCTGTTTATTATAGCATTAATAATTTTCTAAAAGCAACCCTTATAATTAATGTGAAATTTTTCATGAAATGCAAAAAAAGCGCGGTGAAGAATCACGTACAAAAAATTTTTCAAGCCGTAAATCAAAGGAGCCTCCGATTTCTCGGAGACTCCCGTTATTTACTTTATGAAATTGTTTCGGTTGAAAGTGTCGGCTTAGAAGAAGAATTCGACACGACCGAAGAGACGCTCTGCATCGCCGGGGCCTTCAATGTATTTGCCCTTGAAGTATTTGCCGATAAGGACGATTCTGTCCATCGGAGCCCAAGATGCGCCTGCAACGAAGCCTTTGGTGCCGGCATAAACGTCATCCCAGTTAATACCTTTGAAGGAGGTGTTGGAGCCGAAGTATTTGTAACCTGCCCAAACACCCCATTGCCCCTTCTTGGTGCTCTGGTTGCCGCCGCCGTAGAGGTTGCCGTAACGAACGAGTGCTTGCCAGGATTTGTTCTCGTAGTCGGCTTTGGAGTTCTTCGCGTATGCGCCCCAAACTTGAACTTTGCCGAGACGCCAGCCGAGGTTGACAGACCAGATGTTCGCTTTGTCAGTGGTGCCATTTTTGCTGTAGAAGTAGTTGGGGACGTAAGCTTCGTTCTCGTCATAGAATCCGATAGCTTTCAGATCTTTGTCTTTGATGTGGTAGTAACCTAAGCCGCCGAAGAGACCCTTGGGGCCCGGGTCGTATTGAACGTTAACCGCGACGAAGCTGGAAGTATGTTCGCTGTCCGAGCCGAGTCTGCCGGTTGCTTCGTTCCAACGATCATTCGCGCTGACGCCGTCTTGACGTCCGTTCCAGGAACCTGCATTGCGGATGGCACCGTTGACTGTATCAGCCTTGAGGCGGCCGCCGTAGATGGTGGCTCTCAAGCCGTTAGCGAGTTTGCCGAAGGTAATTTCGCCGCCGCTGTATTCAGTATCCCAGATCAAACCGTCTTCATTGGTGTAGAGGGGAACGCGACCGACTTTGATTTGGAAGTTGTCGTAATCACCTTGTGCCCAACCACGAACCAGTTCGAAGCTGCTGGAGGTGTCATGGCTCATGTCGACGTGTGCGTCAATACGAGCGCGGAGTGTCCAGTGGTCGTTGACGTAAGCGATAGGCTCGAAGCGGAAGAGCCAGTCGTCCTGCTTAACGCGGGTGTGCTTGCTGGTGCTGTGGTGACGGCGGCGTTGGTCAGCCCAAACATCGTCGGTTCTGTGGTTCTTGTAGGTGTACTCGATTTTGCCCTGCCAAACAACTTTGTCGGCATACTTTTCGAGTTCGGCAACGCGAACGCCGAGAGCATCGAGTTCATCACGGAATTCGGCAGCGAGTCTGTCGAGTTCGGCTTTGTTTGCGCCGGTCGGGTTCTTCGCCATAGCCTTTGCAATCATCTGTGCCATTTCATAACGGGTGATGTTTCTGTCGCCGCGATAGGTTCCGTCGCCGTAACCTTCGATAACGCCTTCTGCTGCGAGTTTGGCAACCGAGTTATATGCCCAGTGACCCGCCGGAACATCGCTGAACGGATTGGCTGCTGCCAACGTGGTTGCACTTGCGCCCATAACAAACGCTGCTGCAAGGGCTGCTGCTACTGTCTTCTTCATTTTGAACATCCTCCTTAAAGATGCCGCTAAAGAAAATTACTTCTGGTTGACTTTCGCGACTCGGTTCGGAAGTTGTTCAAACTTGAGTGGCCGTGTTTCCTCAACTGACTTGGCTTCGTTGCCGTGTCCCTTAAGTCGCCGCAATAATAGCGCAGAAATTTTTGCCTGTCAAGCCCTCACAAAAAAATTTTTTACTTTGATTTCATAATCTTTTCATGTTATAATTTAAAATTTCCTTTCATATATTTTTCAATCAATCGCCTTGCAAAAGAAAAAAGCCCCAAATGTTTTTGGAGCCCAGTTATTATTCAGAATCAAGACTTAGAAGAAGAACTCGACGCGCCCGAAAATATGACGAGCTTTGCCGTGTCCGCTGTTGTAGATGCCGTCGGAGATGTATTTGCCATCGAAGTATTTTGCTATGACGCCGATATTTTTGAAAGGTGCCCAAGACGCACCGATAACCCAGCCGCGAGTCCCGCGCAGGGCATCTTCTGCAGTGGGTGCAAAGGAAACGTTGGTGCCTTGTTTGCGGTAGCCGGCGAAGACGTTCCATTGACCTTTTTCTGGGGCGTCGTCGTAGTCGCCGTAGCAAAGTTCAGCCTGCCACGCTTTATTCTCAAAGTCGGCTTTGGTATTCCGAGCGTACACGCCCTGCAGCGATAAGAGGTCGGTGAACTGATAGCCGAGATTGACCGTCCAGATACTTGCCTTTTGATAGGACTGGCGGCTGTCCTCGTCGTCGAAGTCGATGCTTTCTCTAATACCTCTTCTCAAATAATTGTTTCTGCTCCAAGCCAAGTCGTCGTCTTTGACGTAATAGTAGCCTGCGCCGCCGAAGAAACCCTTGTCGCCCTGATTGTAATCGACTCTCAAGCCGACAACCGTCGCGGGGTCGTCCTCGGTAGTATTTTCACCATAAACGCCGCCGCCGACATTTTCATCTTTAACACGACCTGCCGTAACGTTGAATTGCCACTTGCTGCCGTAGGTAATAGAGCCGCCGGAAATTTCAGTATCCCACATAAGACCGGCTTCACCTTCG
This sequence comes from uncultured Selenomonadales bacterium, assembly GCA_947165405.1. Taxonomy (GTDB): domain Bacteria; phylum Bacillota; class Negativicutes; order Selenomonadales; family Selenomonadaceae; genus Quinella. Next base: position 4,602 of record CAMVAG010000032.1, on the reverse strand, counting down.
GGATAGAATTCAAAGCGACCGACTTTAAGATTGAGTTTGTCGTAATCGCCTTCAGCCCACGCGCGAACTAATTCAAAGTTAGTCGTCTCGTCTTTTTTCATGTCGGCGTATGCGTCGAGGCGCGCATTAACCGTCCAATGATCGTTGACGTAAGCTTTAGGTTCGAGGCGGAAGATATAGCCGTTGGCAGTGTCTTTTTCCTTCTTGCCGGTGTGTTCGGGATCGGTTTTCGTCTGCTCGTAGGTGTATTCGATTTTTCCGTGCCAAACAACTTTGTCGGCGTACTTTTCAAGCTCTGCAACGCGAACGCCCAATGCGTCGAGTTCCTCACGAAATTCGGCGGCGAGTCTGTCGAGTTCGGCTTTGCTTGCACCGGTCGGATTTTTCGCCATAGCCTTTGCGATCATCTGCGCCATTTCGTAGCGGGTGATGTTTCTGTCGCCGCGATAGGTTCCGTCGCCGTAACCTTCGATAACGCCTTCCGCCGCGAGTTTGGAAACGGAATTGTAAGCCCAGTGACCTGCGGGGACATCGCTGAAAGGATTTGCCGCCGCCAATGCACTTGAACTTACTCCGACGACAAACGCTGTTGCCAATGCTGCTGCTACTGATTTTTTCAACTTAAAGACCTCCTTACTTTGACTTGCGAATTATTCGGGAAGCCGTTCGAGTTGAGTGACCGTGTTTCCTCAAATGATTTTACTTCTCAAAATATCCTCAAGCCGCCGAAATGATAAACTTTATTTATCGGCTTGTCAAGCTTTTTGATAACAAGTTTCAGTTTTGAATTTGACATGGAAAAAGCCTCCGCCGAAGCAGAGGCTTGAAAACTCTATGGACTTTCTGTTTAATTAATTAACAACGAATTACATCATGCCGCCCATGCCGCCCATACCTGCCGGAGGCGCGGGAGGAGTCGGTTCGGGCTTGTCGGCGACGAGCGTCTCGGTCGTGAGAATCATTGCTGCGATTGACGCCGCGTTTTGCAGAGCGGAACGAACAACCTTAGCCGGGTCGACGATACCCGCTTTAATCATGTCGACGTATTCATTGGTGAGCGCGTTGAATCCGATTCCCTTATCTGACTTCTTGACGGCTTCGGCAACGACAGAACCTTCTTGACCGGCATTGTTTGCGATTTGGCGAACGGGCTCTTCGATTGCGCGTTTGACAATCTCGACACCGACTTTGGCATCGCCTTCAGCCTGAATATCGTCAAGCGCGGGAAGAATATCAATAAAGGTCGTGCCGCCGCCCGCAACGATACCTTCTTCGACGGCTGCGCGGGTCGCGTTGAGAGCGTCCTCAATGCGGAGTTTCTTTTCTTTCATTTCAACTTCAGTGGCCGCGCCGATTTCGATAACGGCAACACCGCCCGCCAACTTGGCAAGACGTTCCTGAAGTTTTTCTTTATCAAAGTCACTGGTCGTGGTTTCGATTTGCTTGCGAATTTGACCGACGCGGCTTTTAATTTCCGTCTTGTCGCCGTCGCCTTCAACAATCGTCGTTTCCTCTTTGGTCGAGCGAATTTGGCGAGCATGTCCCAAATCTGCAAAGGTTGCGCTGTCGAGTTTGCGTCCGAGTTCTTCGCTGATAACCGTGCCGCCCGTCAAGATAGCAATATCTTCGAGCATTGCCTTACGTCTGTCGCCGAAGCCGGGAGCCTTGACTGCAAGGGCTTTGAACGTGCCACGCAATTTGTTGACAACGATTGTTGCAAGAGCCTCGCCGTCAACGTCTTCCGCGATAATGACAAGCGATTTGCCCTGCTTGACAACCTGCTCAAGAATCGGAAGAATATCTTGGATCGAGGAAATTTTTCTGTCGGTGATAAGGATGTAGGGGTCGTCCATGACGGCTTCCATTTTGTCGGTGTCGGTGACCATGTAGGGCGAAATGTAGCCGCGATCAAATTGCATGCCTTCGACGACTTTAAGATTGGTCGTCATGGTCTTTGACTCTTCGACAGTGATAACGCCGTCATTGCCAACCTTTTCCATAGCGTCGGCGATAAGCTGACCGATTTCCGCGTCGCCGGAAGAAATTGCCGCGACTTGCGAAATAGCCTCTTTGCCTTCGACTTTTTTGGCGTTGTTTTTAATTTCGTCAACGAGTTTGGCAACAGCCGCCTCGATACCCTTTTTGATAATCATGGGGTTCGCGCCCGCCACGACGTTTTTTAAACCTTCGCGAACGATAGCTTGAGCAAGGAGCGTTGCGGTTGTGGTGCCGTCGCCGGCAACGTCATTTGTCTTTGTCGCAACTTCTTTGACGAGCTGCGCGCCCATGTTTTCAAAGTGGTCTTCGAGTTCAATATCGCGGGCGATTGTCACGCCGTCATTTGTTATGGACGGTGCGCCGTATTTCTTTTCGAGAACGACGTTGCGACCTTTGGGGCCGAGCGTAACTTTAACTGCATTTGCAAGAGCGTCAACACCGCGACTTAAAGCACGACGAGCTTCTTCGTCGAACAAAATTTCTTTTGCCATAAAACAATTACCTCCGAATTAAAACCGTTCATTTCGCATTACGCATTGAATCAAAGAATTGCCAAAATGTCACTCTCGCGAATCACGAGATAATCTTTGTCGTCCACTTTGACTTCACTGCCCGCGTATTTGTTGAAAATAACTTCGTCGCCCGTCTTGACTTCCATGACGGCGCGGGTGCCGTTGTCGAGGAGTTTGCCGGTACCGACCGCGACGACTTTGCCCTTTTGAGGCTTCTCTTTGGAAGTTTCGGGCATGATGATACCGCTTTTGGTCTTGAGCTCGACTTCGGCAACTTCAACAACAACTCTGTCTCCAAGTGGCTTTATCATAAATATCTGCCTCCCAATGAATTTAAAGCTTGCCCGGCGTCTCCGCCGAATTGCAAGCGATATAATAATCCCGATTCAACAAAATGTCAAGATTCTTTTTCAAGCGAATAAACTTTCATCAGGATTTTCTTTCACAAAGAAAGCCCACATGTCGACGAACTGAATCAGACGGCGAAGTTCAACTTGGTTCGGACGAATGCAATCGATAAATTTTTTTAATCGGCTCCGCGTAACGAACCTTCAAATATTTTTCGACGCCCTCACGCGGCCCCCAAGACGGGAAGTCAACAGGTTTGTCAAATGTCGTCTTTGATTGGAGCGGCGGGCGGGAATAGAAACTTATGTGCACGCCGTGGAGTTTTCGCTCTTCGAGAGCCGCCTTGACGGGGAAACGCAAATTTTTTTCCCGCATGAGTTGGCAGAGCAAAACTTCATCGTTGTAAACGTATTCGGTCTTGAGCGTCGGCTGAACTAAAAATCTGACGGAATTCGGCAAAATATTTCCGGCATCAACGGGCGTGTAACGAACTTTTTCGGGATAAGCCGCGTCGTAAAACCGAATGATATTTGCATAATACCTTATAAAGTCATCGTAATCCGAAAGAATAATTTCGACGACGGCTTCGGGATTCGACGTGAGAGCAAAAAGCGGATAAAGCGCGGCGAAGACATGATACTTTGCGTTGGCGTAAGTAAAGAATAATAATGGGAGTTGTTAGAAAACTTTTTAATGAACTGCGTAGGCGTAAAAATTTTTTCCGACCTCTTCGATGGCACGAAGTCCGTTTGTCAAATCGTGAGAGCCGTCAAAATATAAAACAACTTTCAAAGTAACTCAATCCTTTCCGTCGAAGAGACTTGCAAAATCTTCGCAGATTTTTTCCAGATAATCACGCCGCTTGAGAGTGTTGAGCCATTCAATCGGAATTGCCTCGACGCCGTAAATAATTCCCGCGACGCCTCCGGCGACCGCACCGACCGTGTCCGTGTCTTCGCCGAGATTGACAGCCTTCAACACGAGCGATTTATAATCTTCGGTGTTGAGCAGACACCAAAGAGCTGCCTCCAGCGTGTCGACGACGTAGCCCGACGCAGAAATTTTTTCTTCGGGAAGTGCAGAAAAATTTTTTTCGCAGAGCCGGGAAAAATTTTTGAAAGCCGCATCTTCGCCGTAAAATTTTTTTGCATCGTCCATGCCGAGCGCAAAAGCCTCCGAAATATTTTTCCCGTTCAAAAGTTGCGCGACGATTAACGAATAAATTCCGCAGGACATGCAGCTGACAATGTGCCCGTGAGTGAGCGCGCTGAACTCGTGAATAATTTTTAATTCGTCGACGCCGATTTTTCCTCGCGTGCCGAAAAGATAAATCGTCGCGGGCAAAATCCTCATCAAAGAGCCGTTGCCGTTTGAATATTCTTCGGTGGCTCCGCATTTGGTCGGCGGCAAAAGTTTTCGTGCAAACCTCACGATAGCCGCGCGGGTCGTGTTGCCTATGTCAAAACGATTGCCGGTCGCCGTGAAAGCGTCATGCTCGTACCACTGCAAAAAATTTTCCATAATGTCTTGATAATTAATTTTGCCGAGCCGCGAAATACTTTCCATCGTCGCAATCGTCAAGCTCGTATCGTCTGACCAAGTGCCGGCCGCTTGTCCCCAAGAGCCGCCCGCCCGCATATTCACGACGGGATTTTTTTTCAAGCTTCTGCGCGAATCAAATTCGACGGGAACACCCAGAGCGTCGCCCGTCGCCAAACCCAAAAGCATTCCCTTTAAAATTTTT
>CAMVAG010000031.1 GCA_947165405.1 uncultured Selenomonadales bacterium | reverse complement strand
GCCCAAAAGAAAAGTAGCAAAAGAAAAGGGCGTTTGACCGGCTGTAAAAACATCCCTGTTTTTAACGCCGGCGGCCGTCATCCATGACGGCCGGGCTTCGACTACCCGTTACGTTTCGACTTTACCAACGCACTCTAGTCGTGAAATTCTTCGGGCGGCTTGTTCAAAATTTTGTGTCGCCACAAGAGAGCCTTGACGATTCTTTCCGCCGCGTGCCCGTCGCCGTAGGGACTTGTCGCCTCTGCCATCTTGCGATATTCCGCCGCGTCCGTGAGCAAAAGTTTCGCCGCTTGATAAACTTTGTCTTGATTCGTGCCGATTAATTTCACTGTGCCCGCGTCGACTGCTTCGGGACGTTCGGTCGTGTCGCGCAAGACCAAGACGGGTTTGCCGAGCGCGGGTGCTTCTTCCTGCAAGCCGCCCGAATCCGTCATGATAAGCGTCGCTCGATTTATCAAGTTGGCGAACGGCTCATAATCCAGCGGGTCAATCAAACAAACTCTTTCCAAGCCGCCGAGTTCCTCGTTGACGACGGAGCGGACTTTCGGATTTTTATGGACGGGGAAAATTATTTCAACGTCGGGGAATTCTTCAACCAAAGCTCTCAACGCCTTGTAAACTTGACGCAACGGCTCGCCCAAATTTTCGCGGCGGTGTGTCGTCACGAGGATAATTTTTTTGCTCAAGTCGAAGTCGGGGAATTTGAAATCCTCGCGGACGGTTTGATAAAGCGCGTCGATAACGGTGTTGCCCGTCACGAAAATTTTTTCGGCGTCGATGCCCTCGCGCAGAAGGTTTTCTTTGGCGGTCGAAGTCGGTGCGAAATTTAAATCGGCAAGCGCGCCCGTCAAACGTCGATTCATTTCTTCGGGATAGGGCGAAAATTTATTTTTCGTGCGAAGACCCGCCTCGACGTGCCCGACTTCAATTTGATGATAATAAGCCGCCAATGCGCCCGCGAAAGTCGTCGTCGTGTCGCCGTGCACCAAAATCACATCGGGCTTTGCCGCCGTCAAAACTTTATCCAAACCCGACAAGGCGCGGTTCGTTATGTCAAAAAGCGTTTGCCCTTCCGACATGATGTTGAGGTCGAAGTCCGGGCGAATGTTGAACAACTTTAAAACTTGGTCGAGCATTTCACGATGTTGAGCCGTGACTGCCACGACTGATTCCACTTCGGAATATTTGCCGAGCTCCAACACAACGGGAGCCATTTTGATTGCTTCGGGGCGCGTGCCGAAGACCGACATGACTTTTAATTTTTTCATAATGTTCACCTAATTAACGGGGCGGGCAATGCCCAATTTTTTTACACCGTAGAAAATCGCCGTGACGACGACGAACAAAATCAATATCGCGATTTGGCAACTGACCGCCGTCAAAGCTATCGCGCTCAACCCGAACAACGCGCTTATCACGTACATTAACAAGACCGCCTGCCGTTGCGTGAAGCCGACGCTCAAAAGCCTGTGGTGCAAGTGTCCTTTATCGGGTTTGAAAATCGGGACGCCGCCGCGCAGCCTTCTGACGATTGCAAAGGTCGTGTCGAGTATCGGCAAGCCCAGCGCGAAAACCGGAACGATTAAAGCGATTGTTGCAACGGATTTGACTGCGCCCGTCACAGAAATTCCCGCGAGCATGAAGCCGAGAAACATCGAGCCGGTATCGCCCATGAAAATTTCTGCGGGGTTGAAGTTGTATTTGAGGAAGCCGACCGCCGCGCCCGCCAAAGCCGCCGTCATGACCGCGACCAAAACAAAACCTTGTTCGAGGGCGATTAACATGATTGTGAACGAGGCAATCGACGCGACGCCCGCCGCCAAGCCGTCAAGCCCGTCGATTAAGTTCACCGTGTTTGTGAGACCGACGAGCCAAAACATCGTTGCGGGTATCGCGAACCACTCAAGGTAAATGTAATCGCCGAAAGGATCCGTCACGAAGTCAATCCGAACATCGAAGACCATAACCAAGACAGCCGCCGCGCCGATTTGTCCGAGCAATTTTATTTTCGCGGGAAGATTTTTATAATCGTCGACGAGCCCGAGCGCGACAATCAAACTTCCCGAAAAAACAAGCCCGACGGTTTCCCTTATCATTTCGTCATCCAGCCCGAATTTTATCGCAACGAAAATTATCGCCGCCGTGAAGCCCGCATAAATTGCAAGCCCGCCGATTCGAGGGATTGGTTTCTTATGAACTTTTCGAGCGTCGGGCGCGTCCATTGCTCCGGTTTTCTTGGCGAGAAAAATCACCGCCGGCGTCACGAGCAATGCCACAATCAACGCGACCGCAAACGTCCAAAAATATATCGGCATTTAATCGACCGTCCTGTTCAAGATTTATGCAAAAGATTTTACAACAGCGGTTAAAACTCGTCAATCACGGCGCAACAAAAATTTTCCGAAAACATTGCGGCGAAAAAAATTTTTGTGTAAAATGTATCAGCTATTAATCGTGGCTTGGCGGAGGTGAAAGTTTGAGAACGGACAAGCGGCGGGCGGATGAATTGCGCGAAGTTTTTTTGGAGCGGCGCGTGCAAAAATTTCCTGCGGGTTCGTCACTGATTGAGGTCGGCAATACCAAAGTCCTCTGCGCGGCGACAATCGAGGACAAAGTTCCCTCTTTCCTCAAAGGCACGGGCACCGGTTGGCTCAATGCGGAATATTCGATGTTGCCGGGCGCGTCGGTTGAAAGAATTCCTCGCGAACGTTCGAAAATCGGCGGCAGGACGATGGAAATTCAACGGCTTATCGGTCGGGCACTTCGCGCAGTGACAGATTTAAAAGCACTCGGCGAACGAACAATCATAATCGATTGCGATGTTCTTCAAGCGGACGGCGGCACGCGCACCGCCTCGATAACGGGAGCTTTCGTGGCTCTGGTTGAGGCTTGCGAAACGATTTACAAAGTCGGCGGCGTCTTCCCCGTGAAAGATTTCGTCGCGGCGATTTCGGCAGGCATTTCCCAAGACGGCGAAAAAATTCTTGACCTTTGCTATGAAGAGGATTCGACTGCTGCCGCCGATTGCAACGTCGTCATGACGGGCGCGGGCGAAATCGTCGAAGTTCAGATAACCGCCGAAAAAAATCCCTTCACGCGGGCGCAACTCAATGACCTTTTGGATTTGGCGGAAGGCGGTATCGACGAATTGATTTCCCTGCAGAAAGATGCACTCGGTCGCGAATTGGTTTGGCGCGTCGGAAGAGTCGGTTGAAGTTTTAATGCCCGCCAAAGTTTTTAAATCGATTTAAAGAGAGGAGGAGGTTATCGTAAAAAAAATTGTGCTTGCGTCGAAGAACTCGGATAAAGTCAGAGAAATGCGCCTTGTCCTCAAAAATTTGCCGCTTGAAATTTTGTCGCTTGCCGATTTTGAAAACTTGCCCGACGCCGTCGAAGATGCCTCGACGTTCGAGGAAAATGCCCTCATCAAAGCAAAATTCTTTCGCGAACAAACGGGGCTTGCCTGCCTCGCGGACGATTCGGGTTTGGAAGTCGACGCGCTCGGCGGCTTGCCCGGCGTTCATTCGGCAAGATTCGCGGGCTATCATGCCGACGACAAAATTAACAATCAAAAACTTCTCGACGAATTAAAAAAAATCGGCGTCACGGAATCGGCGGCGGCTTATCGGTGCGCATTGGCTTTCGTCGACATTGACGGCACCGAACTTTTAACGGAAGGCAAAATCGGCGGCAAAATTAAAACCGTCGCGCAAGGCAACGGCGGCTTCGGTTACGACCCGTATTTTTACATTGATGACAACCGAACGATGGCTCAAATTTCCGTTGCCGAAAAAAATTCAATCAGTCACAGAGGCGAGGCGTTGCGGAAAATGGTTTTGGAATTAAAGGAGCGTTTCCGGTGAAGATAGGACTTATAAGCGATACTCACGGGAACTGGTCGGCGATTGATCAAGCAGTAAGTATCGCGCAAAATATGGACATGTGGCTCCACATGGGCGATTGTATTCCCGACGCGGAGTATTTGCAATCGTTACTTGACGTTCCTGTTTACGGCGTGGCGGGTAATTGCGATTGGCCGACACCCAATATCAAATACGAAAGAATTATTGACGTGGCAGACCACAGAATTTTTATCACGCACGGTCACAACTACGGCGTGCGTTATACTCAAGAATATATCATGGAAGCGGCGGAATCGCAAAACGCGGACATTGCGGTTTACGGACACACTCACATTGTCGAATATCTTATCGGCCCGCCCGTCATTTTAAATCCCGGAAGTGCCTCGCGCCCCCGTGACGATACTCGCGGCTCGTTTATGGTCATGGAACTTGAAAGAGGCACCGAACCTCGAATCACCGTCGTCCGCATGAAACATCATCATTAAGCACTCATTCAATAAAAAAATCCCTCGCTCGTTTGAACGAGGTTTTATTTTTGCCTTTGTTGAAGAAAAAAATTTGGCGACAAGCCTTTGAGCCTGCCGCCGCTTTATCAATTAGGAATGTGGAATTAGGAATTAGGAATTATTTTTGCATTCCTCATTCCTCATTCCTAATTCCTAATTAATTTAGTCTTGCGGTCTGGGTTTTCTTATCATGCCGAGAATAAAGCAACCGACGATTGAACCGACGATAATCGAGAGCAAATACATAAGCGGGTTGCCGATAGTCGGGACAACGAAGATACCGCCGTGAGGAGCCATAAGCGTGCAGTCAAACATCATGACGCCCGCGCCTGCGATAGCCGAACCGACAACGCAAGCGGGAATGACGTGGAGCGGGTCGCCCGCCGCAAAAGGTATCGCGCCTTCTGTTATGAACGACAAGCCCATTATGATATTGGTTGCAGTGGTTTTCTGTTCGCTCTTCGTGAATTTGCCTTTGAAGAAAATCGTGGCAAGCGCAATGGCAATCGGGGGAACCATGCCGCCCGCCATAGCCGCAGCGATAACATAATAGTTGCCGTCAGCCAAGAGACCGACGCCCGTGACGTAAGCCGCCTTGTTCAAAGGACCGCCCATATCGACAGCCATCATGCCGCCGATAACCGCACCCATGACGAGTTTGGCGGAAGGATCCATGCTTGCCAAAGTATTCTTGAGAGCCTCGTTGATGCCCGAAACGGGAGGACCGATAACGAAATTACAAATCAAACCGATAATCAAGACGCCGAGCAAAGGATAGAACAAAATCGGCTTGGTGCCTTCCAATGAGGGAGGAAGGACGCTTAAAGCTTTTTTGAGCCAGTTGACGATAAAGCCGGCGAGGAAACCTGCAAGCAATGCGCCCAAGAAACCGGAGCCGTTGGAAGCGGAAAGCGCGCCGCCAACGAAACCTGCAGCAAGTCCGGGACGGTCAGCGATTGACATTGAGATAAAGCCTGCAAGAACGGGCAACATGAATCCGAAAGACGCGCCGCCGATTCCCATGAAGGTCGCGGCAGCCGGAGTGATTGAACCGAATTTTCCGCGCTCTTCGGCAGGCAAGCTGTTCAAGTCAACCGACGCGCCGTCAATCAAGAATGAAATTGCAATTAAGATACCGCCGCCGATAACGAAAGGCAACATATGCGATACGCCGTTCATGAGGTGCTTGTAAACTTGACGCCCGATGCTTTCATTTTCAACGGAGCCGCCTGCGTCACCTGCAGATTCGCCTGCTTTGGCATGGTAAATCGGAGCCGAGCCGCTCAACGCTTTGTCGATAAGTTCGTCAGCTTTGTTGATACCGTCGGCGACTTTTGTAATGACAACGTGCTTGCCGTCGAAACGAGCCATTGCGACGTTTTTATCCGCCGCGACGATAATGCCGTCTGCTTTGGCGATTTCGTCAGCCGTCAAAACATTTTTCGCGCCGCCGGAGCCGTTCGTCTCAACCTTGATTGAAATGCCGCGTTTCTTGGCGTGTTGTTCCAAACTTTCCGCCGCCATGAAGGTGTGCGCGATACCCGTCGGGCAAGCCGTGACTGCCAAAATCTGAATGTGGTCGGCGGCTTCCTTCGACAAAGAAACTGCGCTTGCCGAATCGGAAGGAGCTTGAAACTTGCCGTCCTCTTTGTCGTCGATAATCTTGAGGAACTCTTCCTTCGTGGTTGCCTTAATCAAAGCTTCCTTGAAGTCGGGATCCATAACCATTGTGGCGAGCTTCGACAGAATCATTAAATGTTCGTCGTTGCCGCCGTCGGGTGCCGCGATTGCAAAGAACAATCGGGCGGGGTTGCCGTCCATTGACTCAAAGTCAATGCCTTCGGGAATGGTCATTGCGGCGAGACCGGGTGCCTTGACGCCCGCAGATTTTGCGTGCGGTGTGGCAATGCCGTCGCCCAGACCGGTTGTGCCGGACGCCTCACGAGCTTGCACATCTTTCAAGTACTGTGCTTTGTTCTTGAGGTTGCCGCCCTTTTCCATCAAGTCAACCAGATGCGATATTGCGTCGGGTTTGTCCTTGACTTTGGCACCGAGGTCGATGCTCGCATTTTTGAGCAAATCGGTAACTCTCATAGTGCACTTCTCCTTACTACAAATAAATGAATGAATAATTTCTGCCGCCGCCAGAAAAGCAATGCGTAATTTGTAATGCGTAATGCGCAATGATTTGACGATTTTAATTACGCATTACGCATTGCGCATTCCTAATTGCTTTTTGACAACGGCTATAATCAATCGGTCAAAGCCGACTGTTTACGCTGATAAAATTTTTTAATCGATTCGAAAAATTTTTGTTGAAGTTGTCATCTGAAAGCAAGGGATTGGCTGCTTATTCTATTGACATTTCGTAGTAACCGCTGCTGTTGACATAAACGCTGACTTGAGTCTGTCCGTTTAGATAAAAATTATTATCGCCCGACCATTCCGCTTCAGAGCCGTCTTCAAAAACGAATTTAAATTCGTAGTTGAAACCCGGAACATACGAAAGATCTAAGCCGTAGCCGTCGGGCATTGTGCCGTCGAGATAATTATTTCCCCAGTTATCTGCAGTCGCAGGTTGAAAATACACTTCCGTAATCGTTATGCCGGAATTATTATTGATTCTAATATTTTGCCATTCTTCCGCGCCGGCTGAACTTTGCGCCGCCGTGACGAGCAAAGCCGCCAAAACGAAGACCTTGACGAAATTTTTAATCATGGTAACCAATCCCCCTTGATTAAAAAAAGAAACCACTAAACTTGTTTAAAATCGACTCGGAATCTCCAAGAAACATTAACGAAGTACTATCTTGGCACCTTGATTGATAGGAAATCCGCCAAAGTATTTAGTCGCACCACTTTGAAAAGTTGCATAAAGGTGCATGGTTTTTGATTTATCATTGTCAGCCCATACTTACCGGAAGGACGAAATTGTTTCTAAGGACTTCACCATTTTTAAGCAATTCAAATTGACCTGCACCATTACTGAAAAAAGTCGTCTTGAGTGATACGATGTCTATTCCCGTTTGATTTTCTATTCGGACTGTAATACTCGCCGAAGCCATGTTCTGCGTAAACATAACGAGGAACGCCGCCAAAACGAAGACCTTGACGAAATTTTTAATCATATCAATCAATCCTCCTTGATTGAAAAGAGAAAACATACAGTCGATTTCCGAGCCGACCTTAATTCATGAGAAAATGCTTTTAATCTTCTTGAAGAGTTTTTCGCCTAAAGTTTCGTCGTCTTCGGTGGCGTGGAAGATTTGAGCTTGTCCGTCCTTGATGCGTTTAAAAAGTTGTTCGGGTTTGCGGATACCGGTGTTGACCGCCGTTTGAATCATCTTCTTGCCGTCGAAACGAGCCAGCGGAACTCTTTTGCTTGCCGCGACAATGACGACATCCGCATTTTTAATTTCCTCGTCGGTGAGCGCGTGATAGACGCCCGCCGCGCCGTGAACTTCAACACGAATATTTAAGCCCAATTTTTCCGCGCATTGCTTGAGGGATTCGCGAGCCATGAACGAAGAGGAAATACCCGTCGGGCAAGCCGTGACCGCGATAATTTTTGTGTTGGCGGAAACGTCGGGTTCGGGAGTTTCGCTTTTGGCACGAGCCGCCTCTTTGTCGTCGATAATCTTAATGACTTCGGCGGGCGAACTTGCCTTGATAAGATTTTCTTTGAACTCGTCATCCATGAGCAAAACCGCGAGCCGCCCCATGTTTGTCATTGCGGTATCGTCGGCTTTTTCGGGTGCCGCGAACAACATCAACAGCCGCGCAGGTTTTCCGTCGAGTGAATTGAATTCGACGCCTTCGGGCACAGTGATTATCGAGATTGAGGGCTTCTTGACGGAATTGTTTTGAGCGTGCGGAGTCGCCAAGCCGTTTGCCAAGCCCGTCGAGCCTTGAGCCTCACGCCGCAGGACATCACGCTTGACGAGTGCTTTGTCTTTGATTGTGCCTGCCGTCATGAGCAAATCGACCAGCATGTCAATCGCTTCATTTTTATCGGCAGGGTGCACGTTGAGCGCGATAGATTTTTTTGAGATAAAGTTTGTAATTTTCATTGCCATAAAAAACACCGCCTTTGTCGATTTTGGCAAGGGAGGTTATCAGATAGTTTTAAGCAGAGCCTCGACTTCGGGACGAGTCGCAAGATTTTCCGAGAAGGCAGACGCCGAGCCCGTGCAAAGACCCATTTTGAATGCGCGTTCATAATCGCCGTTGCTTTCAATGTAGCCCGCAACAAAACCGGCAACCATCGAATCGCCCGCGCCGACCGAATTGACGAGCTTGCCTTTGGGAGCAGGAGATTTAAAGAATGTTTCGCCGCCTTCGGGAACGAAAATTGCACCGTCGCCCGCCATCGAAATCAAAACATTGCGCGCGCCTTTTTCTTGGAGCTTCTTTGCATAGGTTACGATTTCTTCATCGGTCTTGAGCTTGACGCCGAACATATCGCCGAGTTCATGATTGTTGGGTTTGATAAGCCACGGATTGAATTTCAAAACTTTGAGGAGGAGACCTTTTTCCGCGTCGACGACGAAACGAATTCCCTTGCCTTGAATCCGCGAAAGAGTTTGTTCGTACATGTCGTCGGGGAGTGTGTTGGGGATTGAGCCGGAAAGAATCAGCGTATCGCCCTCGCCGAGCTTGCCGAGTTTTTGGAAGAGTTCCTCGCGTTTGGCGTCGGAGATTTTGGGACCTTGACCGTTGATTTCGGTTTCAACGTCGGCTTTGATTTTTACGTTAATGCGGGAGAAACCCTCGTCGAGTTTGACAAAATCGTCTGCGGCGTTGAAGTCGCGGAGCTGGCGGACAATTTCATCGCCCGTGAAGCCCGCGAGAAAACCCGTTGCCGTCGATTGATGACCGAGATTGCCGAGCACGATTGAGACGTTGACACCCTTGCCGCCGCCGAGCACCTGCTCGTAATTCACGCGGTTAATCGCGCCGGTCGTGAGCTTATCGAGGCGAATGATGTAATCAATCGCGGGATTAAAAGTTACGGTGTAAATCATCAAAGTTTCCCCCTTATAAATTGATTGAAAATTTTACCGCGATTATACAACAGGAACGATTACATTTCAAGGTTTATGCGCCCTCTAAAATTTTATCGGTGGCGGAAATTACATCTGTCATAATGAAAAAAACTCTTTGCAAAATTTTTCTGCAGAGAGTTTTTTTATTCAAAGTACCGACCGAAAATATTTTTTATTTTAATCGAGAAGCCGTCCAAAACTTTCACGGGGATTTCCGTTGAAACTTCCGCCCGCTCCTCGTCGGTGAGCTTTTCCAATTCTTCTTTGCTGTAGTTTTGATAAACGTTATCCAAAAAATATTTTCCGTCGCGCAGAAGATAAACCTCGATGCTCTCGCTCCAAGGATTGATAATCCAATATTCTTTGACGCCGTTGCGTTCGTAAATTTCTTTTTTTATCGTCATGTCGCGTTTCATCGTCGAGCGGGAAAAAATTTCGGCAACCATATCGGGCACGCCGTAAAAGTTTTCGTCCTCGTTGTCGAAGACAATCTTATCGTTCGCAGCACTTATAAAAATAAAATCGGGACGAAGAACATTTCCGTCGGGAAGATTAACGTCAAAGTTATCTGCAAATGCCGCTCCGAGTCTGTTAATGAAAGCATATGTGCCAATCGAAAACATCAACCGCCCGACAACTTTTCCGTGTCGCTTAAACGGACTTGGTGACATAAATTTTACTCCCTCGATAATTTCATAGTCGTTGCGAGTATCGTAAGCCAACATATCAATCGCCTCCTTTAATCGCAGGATACAAAAAATTTTCCCAAGCGTCAACTTGAGCGGCAACTTTACTTTAACCGCGTTTCGTGTATAATTATTTGAAAATAATTTAAAGGAGAGCGGTGCCCTCTTTATGGATACTGCAGAAAACACAAAACTTAAACCTTATTTATCGCCGCTGAACGTTTGGGCATTGTCCTTCGGTTGCGCGGTCGGCTGGGGCGCATTCGTCATGCCGGGCACGACTTTCTTGCCGATAGGCGGACCGCTCGGCACGGCACTGGGCATGGCGGTCGGCGGAATCATCATGTTGATTATCGGCTACAATTACCACTTCATGATGAACAAATACCCCGACGCCGGCGGCACTTATTCCTACGCAAAAAAAACTCTCGGCTATGACCACGGCTTCTTGAGTTCGTGGTTTTTGATTTTGGTTTATATCGCAATCACTTGGGCGAACGCAACCGCCCTGCCGATTATCTTCAGAAAATTTTTGGGCGATACTTTTCAATTCGGCTTTCATTATACAATCGCGGGCTTTGATATTTGGTTCGGCGAAGTTCTGTTGAGCTTGGGCGCGCTGTGGATTTTCGGAGCCGTTTGCATGTACGGCGGCAAATTGGCGGCTTGGGTTCAGACTGTCGCGGCGATAATTTTATTCGGCGGCATCTTAATCGGTATCACTGCGGTCGTGTCAAGCGGCGTGAATATTTTTGACATTGAGCCCGCCTTGCCGCCCGATACTACAGATTCATTCGCGGCGGTTTTCGGAATCGTCGTGCTTGCGCCTTGGGCTTTCGTCGGCTTTGAATCCGTTTCGCAATCGGCGGAAGGTTTCAAGTTCTCCGTCAAAAAAACTTTTGCAATTTTATTTTGCGCGGTCGTGGCGGCGGCTCTGGCTTATACATTCCTCACGCTTCTTGCCGTTTCGACTTTGCCTCAAGGTTGCGCGAATTGGACTGAATATATTAAAGACATCGACAGCTACGAAGGACTGGAAGGGCTTCCTACATTTCACGCAGTGCATTTCTTTTTGGGCGACACCGGCTTGATAATTTTGGCGGTAACTTGCGTGTGCGGTGTCATAACCGGTCTTGTCGGAAATTATATCGCCGCGAGCCGATTGATTTACGCTTTGACTCGTGACGATTTGCTTCCCGCGTGGTTCGGCAAGCTCAATGAAAATCATACGCCCACGAACGCCGTCCTGTTTATCATGTTGTTAAGCTTGCCGATACCTTTTCTCGGACGAACGGCGATTGCTTGGATTGTCGACGTGAACACAATCGGCGCGACGATCGATTACACTTACACCTCGCTTGTCACGATTATCACTGCGCGGGCGGTCGGCAAAAGTCTTCCGCAAATCACCGGAACAATCGGCTGCGTCGTCTCGATGATTTTCTTCCTGTACTTCATGGTGCCCAACGTCTGGACAGTCAGCGCAATGACGACCGAAAGTTATTTGATTCTGATTTGTTGGAGCATTCTCGGCTTCGTTTTCTTCCGATATATTTTTCAGCGCGACAACGAGCAACGACGTTTCGGCAAGTCGACAATCTCTTGGATAGCCCTGCTGTTTTTAATTTTCTTCACGTCGATGCTTTGGGTTCGCGAGGCAACAAGCGACGCCGCTCAAACGGTCTTGGGCAACTTGCGCGAATATTACACCGAAGAGCTTAACGAACACGGCATCCCGCCTTCCGACAGAGAAAAAGCAGATTCGCAATATTATCTGCAAGGGCAAATGAAAATCGTGAGCGACTCTTTGACGCGCCACAACCTCATGCAAATGATTTTGATAACAATCGCGCTGTTTATCATGTTCAACATTTACAACTTGATGATGAATCGCGAAAAAAATATGGAGCGTGAAAAAGTTCAAGCCGAACGTTCCAACAAGGCGAAGTCGACTTTCCTCTCGAACATGAGCCACGACATCCGCACGCCAATGAACGCGATTATCGGCTACACGAATCTTATCAAGAAGGAGCCGGGACTTCCGCAGAGGACAAAAGATTATCTCGACAAGATAGAAGCCTCGAACAATCACTTGCTGTCTTTGATAAACGACATCCTCGACATGAGCCGCATTGAGTCCGGCAAAATGGAACTCGACCCTCAAGAATCGAATCTCATCAAAGCTTTGAACGAGGTCAAAGATTTATTCGCGACGCAAATGGAAAACAAGGGCTTGAAGTTCGCGGTCAAATTCGATCACGTCATGAACAAAACCGTTCTGTGCGACACGCCGCGCCTCAATCGTGTCCTCTTGAATTTAATCAGCAACGCTTACAAGTTCACGCCCGAAGGCGGCTCCGTCACCGTGACTTTGCGGCAAATCGGCGGCAACGATGAAAGAGGTTCTTACGAATTGCGCGTGAAGGATACCGGCATGGGCATGACGCCCGAATTTGCAAAAAAAGTTTTCGCCGCCTACGAACGCGACCGCTCCGTCAGCAACATTCAAGGCACGGGCTTGGGCATGTCAATCACGAAAAGTATCGTCGAACTTATGGGCGGCACGATTGACGTTGAGAGCGAACTCGGCAAAGGCACGGAATTTATCGTTCGCGTTGACTTCCCGATTGTCGACGAGCCCGAAGAGGTCGAAGTCGAAACGACAGATTCCAATCGTGAAATTGATTTCAGCAAGATAAAACTTCTTCTCGTCGAGGACAACGAGGTCAATCGCGAAATTGCCTCGCTGATTTTGACAGAGTTCGGATTTTCTTTGGACACGGCGGAGAACGGACAAGTTGCCGTCGAAAAAATTTCGGCTTCAAAGCCCGGCGACTTCGACGCGATTTTAATGGATGTTCAAATGCCGGTCATGAACGGCTACGAGGCAACGAAGGCAATTCGTTCCCTTCCGAATTTGAAACTGGCGCACATTCCGATAATCGCAATGACGGCGAACGCCTTCACGGAAGACATACAGGCAGCTAAGGAGGCGGGCATGAACAGCCACATTGCCAAACCGCTTGACGTGCAAAAGATGATTGAAACTTTAACGGAGGTCTTGAAATGAAAAAATTTTTGTCTGTGCTGATGATTTTCATGCTTGCAATCTGCGCGGGCTGCGGCGAGAAAAATACTTTCAAACACTTGACACACGACGAGGCAGTCAAGATGATGAACGAAAACCCCGACGCGATTTTACTTGATGTTCGGACTCAAGACGAATACGACAAGAAACATATCCCCAAAGCCGTCTTGTTGCCGATTGAAAATTTGCGCAAAGGAGACTTCGCCAAAATCCCCGACAAAAACGCGACGATTATAATTTATTGCTGGACTGGTCGCCGCGCAGAAGATTCGGCACAAATTTTAGCCGATAAAGGCTACAAAAACGTTTACGAGATGGGCGGGCTTGTCGATTGGAGCGGCGAGGTCGAAGGCACTGAAGTCGTAACTTACAAATCGATAAGTCAAGAAGAGGCAATGAAAATTTTGGCGGAGAATCATGACGCAAAACTTTTGGATTGTCGTTTCCCGAAAGATTATGAGATGAGGCATATCCCCGGAGCGATTCACTTTCCGCTTGAAGCAGCCGTAGCAGAAAATTTCGAGAAGATACCCGACAAAAACGCGCCGCTTATCACCTACTGCGGCGACGGCAACCGCGGGCGACTGACGGCAAAAGTTTTAATCGAAAACGGCTACACGAACGTCTACACAATGGGCGGCATTATCGATTGGACGGGACCCGTCGAAGGCACGGCGGTTGATAACAATTAGGAATTGGGAATGGGGAATTAAAAAGCGGCGAGAAATTTTATCTCGTCGCTTTTACAATTTAAGATTGGATTTGCGGCTCGTGA
>CAMVAG010000030.1 GCA_947165405.1 uncultured Selenomonadales bacterium | reverse complement strand
CCGAACTTTTCGTGTTCGAAGAGCTGAACTTTGTTTTCCATAAAAATTCCTCCTAAAAATTTGAACACTTGACAACGAGGAACGCCTCCGCTATAATTAGCACAATAAATCTGGTAGACGCATTATCCCGCGTCGGTTATGTAAAGTTTATGGTGCTAATATAGCACAAGCGGGCGGGAAATGTCAAGAAATTTCTTGCCCGCGTCAACAGGTTCTTATTTTTTTGGAAAAGCAAAACTCCCGCAGGAAAAATCTTGCGAGAGTTTTTTTGTTGCCGAGATTTTAAGTTCAGAAACTGCCGCCGCCGCCGCCGTGACCGCCGCCGCCATGAGAGCCGCCGCCTCTGCGACCGCCTCCGCTGCTCTTAGCCCGCCGCTGAACATTCATGAAAAGAAACGTATCGCGGTTTTCGGTGAGCTTGACGGTATTTTTTTTGAGGTAGTCAATCGCCCCCATAGCGTGATGAATATTGCTCATTGCTCCGATAAGAAACGAACGAATAAATACGCCCAAAATAACAGCCGTCACAGCAGCCACCACCGCCGCAATCGGATCAATTTCGCCGGGCTTGCGTTGCCCGTAAGCGACGCCGTTTGTTTCGTAGTAAGTCATAAGCTCGTCGACGCCTTCAACAAAATTATTTACCGCGCCATAGTAATTGCCGGCACTCAATTCCGGTTGAAAAGCCTCTTTCAGAAAAGAAATGCCGTCCATATCCGTGATTCGTTCGACCATGCGCCTGTCAGTCGACATTTCGTATTTGCGATTCTTCATATCAACGAGCAGGACAATCCCGCCGTTCATGCCGTTTGCAAAATTTTTGTCGAGAAAATCATTTGACGCGGTGACCATATCGCGCCCGCCGATACTCTTCACGAAGGCGACGCCGATTTTTATTTTGTGAGCCTGTTCGACTTTGCGAATCCTCTGATTGAGCAATTCAATTTCCGTCGGCTTGAGCAGCCCCGCATTGTCCGTGACGGAAGAAATCTGCGCGGCACTTGCAGAAAAAGTTATCAACAAAATCAGCGCGAGCAAAGATAAAAATTTTTTCATGACGCGCCCTCCTCAAGTAAGCATTAAAATCAAGAAATAAATTATCGGCGTGAGCACCAGTGAACACAGCGCGGGATAAAGCAGAGCTTTCGTCGTGTCGTAGGGAAGAGAGCCGATAAATTTTCCAGTTTGCCCGTTCATCATGAAAGTATAGGGTTTGTCTTGGTAGCGCGTCGTCAAAATCCACACGGGCACCATCGCATAAGAAACCTTGCCGACATCTTTAATCACTGCGGCGTTTTCAAGTTGCACGGCGTCAAAATTTTCCACCGAACTTTTCAAAACTTCAATCGCGCTGTTTTCGACGCGTTTATCTGCACGGGGCGCGCAATCTTCGGCAGTCACGTCGTATTTGTCGGCAAGGTAGCCTGTGAAATAAGCCGCGCTGAACGGAACGAGGTCGCCGTAATCGAATGGCTCAATGCTGTCCATATAAGCATCGTCCATGCGCTTTGAGCCGTCGACGGGAATTCTTTCAAAGCTCATGACACCTTTGCGGCGGCAGTTGTAAATGCTAATCTCGGTTATAACTTCTTTCGGCGTGTTGATAACGTGATGTTTCTCGGCGCGGAAGTCGGCTTGCGCGGTGATTTTCGAATCGAACAACCAAAAGGGAACATACATCGGTTGAATTGCCTCGACGCGGTTGTTAGCCGTGAAGTTGCTCGGCAGGAGCAAATGTCCTTTGTAAAATTCTTTCAGCGCGGCAACGGCGTCGGCTTTTGTCTTCTTGAAAGGAATAACATAATCGGGCTTTAACATGCCGTCGAAACGTTTGGGAATCATTGTGGGGTTGCCGCAATAAACGCACTCGGTCGCCATAGTGTTTTCGTCGCAGACAAGCTCCGCGCCGCAACTCGAACAGGTGAACGCGTGAAGAGCTTTTGCCTCGTCGTGAGCCCATTCCGAGCCGGCGTCTTCCGTGTTCCATTTTGCCTCTTGAGCTTCAGCAGCACGAGCCGCCGTTTCCTGTTTGTCGCGAAAAAGTTCTTCAATCGCGCTTATTTCAAATTCCGTGCCGCAATATTCGCAAGTGACGGTTTTTTTGCCTGGCAGGAAGCTCAACGGCGCGCCGCAATTCGGACATTTATAACTGACCGATGAATCAGCCATTTCAACACCTCCAAAAATTTTTTATGATTATATAACATTTCACGGGGCAAGCAAAAAATAAATCGCAGTCAACGCGAAATAAGGACCGTAAGCAAAATAACTCTTGCTGTCTTTTTGTTTGGTGAGAATCATGATCAGAGCCGCGAGCCCGCCGAAGATTGTCCCGAAGATTACGACGCTCAAAAGTTTTTCCGTCCCGAACCAAAAGCCCAATGCGAAAATTAATTTCACGTCGCCGCCGCCGAGTGAACCTTTGGAAATTATCGCAAGCAAGAAAAAAATTCCTCCGCCGAGTGCCGCCGCCGTCATGCAATCGAGAAAACTTTCTTGTCCGGAAAAAATCACGCCGATTATCGCGAGCGGAAAAGTCATCGCATCAAAGAGCATGTATTGTTCAAAGTCGGTGAGCGTCATGAGCACGAGCAAAAAAATCGCCGCCGCCAAAAATTTTTCGTCAGTCACGTTGAATAAAATCGCGAGTGAAAAAAATAAAATCGGCTTGCGAAATTTTGAGCGGTCGGAAATTTTTTCGGGGAAGGTCAATTCGTTGCTCCTCGAATAAAGTTTGTCTATCCACAGCGAGCCCGCGAAAGTTAAAATTACGGCGAGGACTAATCTCAAAAAAATTTCGGCGAACAATTTTACAGCTCCTTAAAATTTCTTCCATTATAGCAAAAAAAATCAGCCCTTCCAAATCGGAAAGGCTTTCAGTTTGTAATAAAAATTTTTTGACCGCCAAGTTAAGTTGCCGAATTTTTGTCGGCGAGAATTTGTTTGAGTGCACGAACGGAGCCGTCGTCGAAGACAAAGCGAACGTCCGTGTGCGCGGGGATAATCTCTTCAATCTGATTGAAATTAATCGCAAGAGATTTCATCGGTTCGCGCAAAACGTAATTGAACGGCATGATGTCTTCCATACGCAACCAAAACTTGAATTGATTGGCGATAGTCGAATCTTCGGTGCGATAAGATTTTTCCTTTTTGTCGAGCCCCGTACCGATTTCGTCGCAGAGGAGGAAGTCGCCGAAGATTTTATAACTTGTGCGCCCAATGACGTCAAGAAAATCTTTGAGCGGAACTTTTTCCTCCTCGTTCATGTAGTTGATATAGAGGTCTTCGTAATACGGCTCGTGATAAAATTCTTTGTCCTCCATGTTGTCGTATTCGTGGATAACATCGCCGTACCACTGATTGAAGCCGCGATTGTTGGTGTTGTAGAAATAAAATTCCTCGTGCTTGTCGTCTTTGGGCTTAACCAACCAACTCACGACGATTTCTTTTTTGTCGTCGCGATAAGTCAGATAGTAGCTGTCGTCAATGATGAAAAAAAGGTTGCGAGTATTTGTCTTGAGGTGCAGGAAGTGAATATTTCTTGAGCGATATTCCTCAAGCAGAGCCTCGAATTGTTCGCTGTTCATGGCAATGCCTCAATCCATATGAGAGCCGCCGTTGATGTCAATATCTTCGCCCGTAATGTAGCCCGCTTCTTTTGAGGCGAGGAAGACAATCGGACCTGCGACTTCGAAAACTTCGCCGATACGTTTCATGGGAATTTCTTGTGCAAGTTTGATGTCGTCTTCTTCGGTGCCGTTCATGTTCTTGCGAATGTCGGTGTTAATCGCGCCGGGGCAGACGCAGTTGACGGTGATTCCGTATTCGGCGACTTCGCGAGCCAAATTCTTGCTGAAGCCCAGAAGTGCCGCTTTCGACGCGCTGTAATGTGCTCCACCGAAAACACCGCCGCCGCGTTTTGCAGAGACACTCGACAAGCTGACGATACGCCCGTATTTTCTTTCCTTCATGACTTCGACGACCGCCTTTGTGATAAGGAAAGTGCCGAACATATTGACGGTGAAGATGCGCTTAATATCGTCGAGCGTCATGTCGTGAACGGTGACTCTTTGAGTAATGCCGGCGTTGTTGACGAGAACATCAATCTTGCCGTATTTGTCTTTAATTTGTTTGACGAACGCATTCACGGAATCTTCGTCGGCGATATTGAGAACGAAACCGTCCGCTTTGTAGCCCGCCGCTTTAATTTCGGCGACAGTGTCCTTGCAACCTTGTTCGTTCATGTCGGCGATAATGACAATCGCGCCGGCTTCCGCGAACATGTTGGCAATACCGCGACCGATACCGCGCTTTGAACCCGAACCCGTGACGATAACAACTTGGTCTTTAAAATCAAACATTTTTATTACCTCCAAAATTTTTTATCAGAAATTTTTCGCCGCCGCGACAATGGCATCGACGGTGATTCCGTTTTTCTCAAGCAGACGGTGATAAGGAGCCGATTCGCCGAATTGGTCTTGAATGCCGAAACGTTTGACTTTGCCCTTGCCCGCTTCCGCGACGACTTCGCAGACAGCCGAGCCGAGTCCGTTCATGATGTTGTGATCTTCAATCGTGATAATCTTGCCGATATTTTCAATGCAATCTTTTACGGCGTCAACGTCGAGCGGTTTAATCGTGTGCATGTCGAGGACTTTTGCGGAAATTCCTTCTTCAGCGAGTTTGGCGGCAGCGTCAAGCCCGTAACAAACCATGTCACCGTTTGCGATAATCGCAATGTCTTTGCCTTCGCGGGCGAGGTGCGCCTTGCCGATAACAAATTCGGTGTTTTCGTCGTAGATAATCGGAATTGCGTCGCGAGTGAATCTGATAAACGCCGGTCCGTCATATTCGGCGATGGCGCGTGTCAATTTTTTTGCTGCCCAATAATCGGCGGGCATGATAACCGTCATGTTGGGGATTGTGCGCATGACGCCCATATCCTCGATAGCTTGATGACTTGCGCCGTCGTTCGCGGGAGTAAATCCGCCGTGCGAGCAGGCAATCTTGACATTGAGGCGCGGATAAGCAATCTCTTGACGAATCATTTCACACATGCGCAACGAGCCGAAAACCGCATAAGTCACGACGAACGGAATTTTCCCGGTGGTAGCCATGCCTGCCGCGACGCCCGCCGCGTTTTGTTCGGCGATGCCTACGTTTATGTGTTGTTCGGGATAAGCATGAGCGAAGCCGTCAGTTTTGCAGGATTTGCCGATGTCAGCGTCGACGATAAAAATATTTTTATTTTCTTTGCCGAGCGCGACCATTTCTTCGCCGAAGCCGACACGAGTTGCCTTTTTCTCCATATCAGAAACCCTCCTCAATATCTTTCAACGCTTGTTCCCATTGTTCTTTGTTCGGGGCGACGCCGTGCCATGAGCCGACATTTTCCATGAAGGAAACGCCTTTGCCTTTTGTCGTCTGCCCGATAATGCATTTGGGCTTGTGGTCGTGGCTGTGCATTTTAATCGTATCGAGCGTGCGGACAATCTGCGCCATGTCGTTGCCGTCAATGTTGTAAATTTCCCAACCAAACGCTTTGAATTTTTCGCCGAGATCGAGGTTGGGCATAACTTCGTCTGTCGTGCCGTCGATTTGCAAATTGTTCACGTCGACGAAGGTAATAAGATTATCCAGCTGATATTTGTTGGCAGTCGCCGCCGCCTCCCAAATTTCGCCTTCTTGACATTCGCCATCGCCGAGCACCGCAAATACTCTGGCATCTTTTTTGTCAATCTTCAAACCGATAGCCATGCCGACCGCGCAGGCAAACCCTTGACCGAGCGAACCGGTAGGAATGTCTATGCCGGGGCAATGCATGTTCGGGTGACCTTGCAGCGGCGAACCTTCTTGGCGGAGCGTGTGCAAAGTCTCTTCGGGGAAGAAGCCGAGCGTTCCGAGTGCCGCGTATTGAATCGGGCAAACATGACCTTTCGACAAAACAAAGCGGTCGCGGTCTTCCCATTTCGGATTTTTCGGATCGACGTTCATTTCACGGAAGTAGCAAGCCGTCACGAAATCAGCCGCGCTGAGTGAACCGCCGGGGTGTCCCGATTGAGCCTCGTAAACCATCGTAACAACTTTCTTGCGCAAATCCTTTGCAATCTCCTTAAGTTCTTCGACTGTCCTTTTCTTCATGATTAAACCTCCTTTATGATAAAACAAAGGACGCGACGCGCAGACTTCACGAGCCGCGCCCTCCGAATTTACGTTTACCTTAATCGTTGAATTCGCTCTTGATTTCGGAAATGATGCCGTCTTTCGTTTTGAAGACAATCTTGGCGACTTTGTTCATGCCGAGATAGTATTCGTATTCGACGCCGTCCGATTCTTTATCGACTTTGTCTGCAGGGCCGTAAGCATCATTGAGGACGTATTCGCTCATGCCGACAGCCACTCCTTCCGGCGTTTTGACCTCGTCCGTCGTCAAGTGCACGCTCTCAACGGTTTTGTTATCATCTTCGACTTCGATAACCACGCCGTTCGTGAAAACGATTTTATCGCCCAAAGTTTCGACGGGTTCGCCGTAAATCGCTTTAACTTCGTCGACGCTGAAGCCGGGCACAATTCCGTTGAAAGAAATTTCATTCATGGATTCGCGCATGGCTTTTGCTCTTCCGGTGAGTTCATCGACTTTAGCTACAGCCGCATCTTTTGCCTCATCGACTTTAGCCGCTGCCTCATTCTTAGCCTCATCGACTTTGGCCGCTGCCTCATTCTTAGCCTCGTCGACTTTGGCCGCTGCCTCGTTCTTAGCCTCGTCGACTTTGGCTGCTGCTTCTTGAGCGTCTTTCTTCGCGCCGTCCATAGCGTTGTTGCCGCAACCCGCAGACAACACCATTGCCGCCAACATCAATGCCGCCAAAATTTTTTTCATGATAACAACCTCCAAAAATTTTTCTCCGCGCTAGACGAATAACAGCGGGAGTTGCGGAATGTATGTTACCAATAACAAGACAATTAAGCAAGCTATAATCAGCGGAATGACAGCCATTGAAATATCTTTCAGCGAAACGTTTGCAATGCCGCACCCGACGAACAGATTTATTCCGACGGGCGGCGTTACGAGACCGATTGACAAGTTGAGAACCATGACCGCGCCGAAGTGAATCGGGTCAATGCCGAGACTCAAGGCAACCGGTAAAAACAACGGCGTAAAGATTAGGACGGCGGAAGTTGCGTCCATGAAGCAGCCCGCGATTAAGAAGATGACGTTTGCAATCAGCAGGAACATGATATAGTTGCCGCCGGTTATGTCAATCAAGCCGTCACTTATTGCAAGGTCGAGGCGGGCGCGTGTCAAGATGTAAGCGAATAAACTTGCCGTCGCCGTGATAAACATGACAACGGCGGTCGTGGTGGTGGAGTTCACAAAAATTTCGTAGAGGTCTTTAAGTTTGAGCGTGCGATAGATGAAAAATCCTACGAACAAACCGTAGACTGCGGAAGCCGCCGCCGCTTCGGTCGGAGTGAAGATGCCGCCGTAAATGCCGCCCAAAATTATGCCGGGCATGAGCAAACCCCAGAAAGCCTCTTTGAAAGATTTCCAACGTTCCTCGCTTGTTGCTTTGGGAAGAAGTTCGATTTTCATGTTGCGCGTTGTCCACATTGCCACGATGATTAACGCAAGACCAATCATAACGCCGGGCACGATACCCGATAAAAATAATTTGCCGATTGAAGTATCAGCGACCGAGCCGTAGACAACGAAAGTTATTGACGGCGGGATAACGATACCCGTCGCGCCTGCCGCTGCCATCAACGCCGCAGAAAACGCGGGAGGATAACCGACTTTGACCATAGCGGGGATAAGAATCATGCCCAGTGCCGCAACCGTCGCGGGGCCGGAACCGCTTATCGCCGCGAAGAAACATGCAACCGAGACCATGACGACTATAAGACCGCCGCGCAGATGTCCGACGCAACTTTGCGCGAAGTTTATCAAGCGTTCGGAAATGCCCGCCTTCTCCATGACGTTGCCGCCGAGAATAAAGAAGGGAACCGCCAGCAAGACAAATTTACTTGTCGCGGAAGAAAAGATACGCGGGAGCATTGTCATAATCGTATCGAGCGGACGCCCCGCGCCGTCAATCAACATGCCGAAAACGCTTGAGACGCCCAGACAAATCGCAATGGGCGTGCCGACAAGGAGGAATACCGCAAAGCTCAAAAAAATTACGGGACCAATCATTTCGCGTCGCCCTCCTTGCTGCTTATCGTGTCAATCAACATGAACAAAAATTCCACCGTGATAAAGAACGCGCCAATCGGGACGAACGAGCCGAAAATCCATTCGGGCCACTGCATGCCCGCCGTAACTTGCCCGTGATAAATTTGGCTTTGAACCATGTTTATCCCGTACCAAAACAACGCCGCAGAGAAAAATGTTGCCAGCGCGTAGCTTATTGTTTGAATTATTTTTTGCAAACCTTTGGGCAAGAGGTCGAGTATCGCCGTGAAGCCCAAGTGAGCTTTTCTTCTTGCCGCCGCCGCCGAGCCGATTAAACTCAACAAGACGAAAAGATAAGTTGTGATCTCTTCCGAAAAAGAAAACGACGCGCTGAAGACGTAGCGGGCGATGACGTTGGCGAAGGTTAAAGCCGTCATGACGATTAGGCATATCGCGCAGATGATGTCTTCGATTTTTCCCAAAATATATCTCATGCCGATTGCCTCCTTACTTCATGCGGAAGGCTTTGCAAGCCTCGTCGCCGTATTTTTCCATAAGCTCATGCCGCACGCCTTGAACTTTGTCTTGGAAAGGTTTCAACTGTTCGGGCGTCAACGTCACAACTTCCATGCCGCCCTGTTGGAATTTTATCTTAAGATTTTCTTCGTCGTTTTCGACGAGGTCGCGTCCCCATTCGCAAGCTTCTTTTGCTTTGGCGCGGATAAGTTCTTGCGTCTTGGGTTCGAGGCTCTCAAAAATTTTGGTGTTGGCGACGAAAAGATAATTTTCGTAAGTGTAATTCCAAACCGTCATGTATTGCTGAATCTCGTTGACTTTTGCGGAATTGGTGACGGAGAAACCGTTTTCCTGTCCGTCGATTGTTCCCTGTTGAATCGCCGTAAAGGCCTCTGACCAACTCATTGCAACGGGGTCGGCACCGAAAGCTCTCCAAAACTTAAAATAAACCTCGCCGCCGGGCACGCGGATTTTCAAACCGGCAACATCTTCGGGAACAATGACGGGATGTTTGCCGTTAGTTATTTGTCTGAAACCGTTGTGCGCGGAAGCGAGGAAAGTCATTCCCTGTTGAGCGAGAATTTTTTTGTAGTATTCGCCGCCCGTCGTGTCGATAATTTCACGAGCCTCTTGATAGTTGTTAAAAGTCCAAGGAATCGTGGCAATCAAAAGATGTTCGTCCATGACCGCCATAACACCCGCCGCATATGCCGCCAAATCGACTGCACCGTCGGCAATCATTTCGATACCTTTTGAGGCATTGCCGCCCGCAAGCTGGTCATTCGGGAAAACGTCGATTGTGATATTCCCGCCGCTTTCCTTTTCCATCAGCTCGGCGAATTTCATTGCAACTTTGGTATCGGTCGCAATGTTCGTGCCGTTGACGCTCATGACCAACTTGATTTTCTGATAGTCGCCTTCTTTTCGTTCGCCCTGCGCGGCTTCTTCGCCGCAACCCGTGAACGTAAGCAGACTGCACACGAGCAGCACCGACATCAAAATTTTTTTCCACATCGGCATTTTCAAATGTGCTCCCCCCTTCAACAAAAACCCTCTGCATTTCTAAACCAACATAGGACGTTGATTCTTTTGCGCATATACTATCATTAACGCCGCTAATCTGTCAACAGCCGAAAAAATTTTTTTCAATGCTTTAATCGAGCAGTCGGCTTTCGTAGACGCCGCGCAGTTCGGTTAAGTCGAGGGTGTTCAAGTCTTTGTGAAGAGTCCAAGCTTTGGAATTTATTTCCATAGTCTCACGGTCGGCGGCGGAATATTTTTTCCACGTCGGGATTAAAGCGTTGTCGGGGGTGCCGTTCTTGGCGAAGGCAGTCCACGTCGCTTGAACTTTTTTAGTTAAGTCGACAGAGGGATTGTCGTCGAGTTGTTCATTACGCGTGCCGAAGACAAAAGGCAAGTCTATCGCGTGACACGAGCGCAAGTCCAAAGCTTTGTTGGTTGCCTCTTGACTGCAAAGATAATAATAAACGTCGTTGAAGTTCGATTGATACTCCGCCGTAAGCTCCTGCCCGACGCGCCAATCCAACTGATTTGCAAATTCCAAATAGCGCAGGTCTCGCGATAAGCTGTCGTATTCGGGATGAATCTTCCGCCACTTCTGATAAATCGAATCAGGTTCCGCCAATTCTCCTTCGTAGATTTCGGGGACAGTCTTTGCATGAAACTGCCGCAGCTTCTCAAAGAGGTCGGGAAAATACAAAAGCCAGTAACGATATTCGTCGGCGTTCGTTCCGCTCAAAAGTTTAACGTCCTTAGCCGCACCGTCTGCCAAAGCTTTGAGCGGGTGAAGAGGCAAATATTTTCCGTCGCAAGTCGGGAAGAGATCGACATCCGCTGTGTAAGGATTTTCTTCGCAAAGTTTCAAGTAGGCTTTGAGAAGTTCTCCGGCGGGCTTGTTCATGAGTTCCCGCATATTTTTACAGCCGCTTAAATTCATAAATGTGCGGGCAAGTTCAGACGATTGATTGAACGTGTGGTACATTGCCAAATGCCCCGATTGCGATATAACTTTTTGAAAGAGACCTTTGGCTTGAGGCAAAACCATCAAAAGCATAACGGAAGCTGCGCCGGCACTCTCGCCGAAAATCGTCACGTTGTCGGGGTCGCCGCCGAATGCCGAAATATTTTCTTTAACCCAATCCAAAGCCGCAACTTGGTCTTTGATACCGAGATAGCCCGTATCCTCGAAGGTGGGATCAATTTCCGCGAAGTTCATGAAGCCGAAGATATTCAACCGATAATTTATCGTGACGACAACAACATCATGCGCCGCAAGTTTTGAGCCGTTGTAAATCGGGTCGCCGCTGCCGCCGACGATAAAAGCTCCGCCGTGAATGAAAACCATCACCGGCTTTTTACCTTCAACGCCGCGTGTCCAAATGTTGAGCGTCAAGCAGTCCTCGCTTTGCGGAAGTAAGGAGGCGTATTCGGTTTCGTCTTCTTCTTGAATGGCCGAGTAGCCGAAATTTTTTGCGTCGAATTCTTTATTGCCGGCCTCCAATTTTTCGGGCGCACGCCAGCGTAAATTTCCGACAGGCGGTTTGGCGTAGGGAATGCCCTGCCAAGTTTGAATGCCCTGCTCATCGACGAAGCCGTTGTAAATCCCTTGACGCAGTTTGACCTTGCAAGGATTGACAGCTTGAACGGAGGAAGGAAAAAAATTTGTCGAAGCTAAAGTAAACATTGCCAATGCACCACCTTTTATAAAATCCCTGCGGGAAAAATTTTTGTCGAGCATGTTTGTCACCTCGAAGAAATTTTAAATCAATGGCGGCGAAAAGTCTACGTGCGGTTGAAAACTTCGCGGGCGTATGATAAACTTTTAAAAATTTTTCGGAGGAACGAGATGCCCGACGAGCTGAAAAAAATTTTGCAACGCGAACTTGAGGAGCTCAAGCAAAATAAAGTTCGTGCAATCGCGCTGGGCGTGTGCTTTGTCGTCCTGCTGATTTTTTTGATAAGCGACGGCTCCGGCGATGAAGAAATTATTTTAAATGAAACGCCGCCGCCCGTGACGAAAGACTTGCCCGCCGTGAACTTGCCCGAAAAAAAATCACCCGACGGCGTGACGCTTGTGCTCGGAGCAAATGCCGAAAAATTATTTATCGGCGACCCGTTCGCAGGAAAAGAAAAGCCCAAGCCGCCCAAGACCGTTGAGTTTCCGCCCATTGTGATTCAACCGCCGCCCCAAGAAAAAACTATCGAGCCTGAAGAAAAAATTATCTTGACGGGCACGGCAATCAGCGGCGCGAAAAAATGGGCGATGTTCCTGCGCGGGAAGGAAACTTTATTTTTGACAATCGGTGAGGAAATCGGCGGGAAAAAAATTTTTGAAATAAGCCCGGACTTCGTGACGTTCGAGAGCGGCGAAAAAGTTTTTATTCAAAGGGAGCTGAAGTGATTGACGAAAAAATTTTTATCGCTCCTTGCTGCGGCGATTTTTTTTATGCCCGTAAAGATTGAGGCGGCACCGATGACTTTGAGCGTCCACGAGGCAGATTTGCGTTCGACGATAATGCTTGTGGCGAAAAGCGGCGGATTAAATGTTTCGATTGACGATTCGGTTAAGGGAACCGTTTCAATCTCCGTCGATAACGTCGAGCCGATTCGGATTTTGGAAATTATTTCGCGGACAAAAAGTCTTCAGCTTCTGCAAGAGGCGGGCGTTTATATCATAACGGCTTCAAGCGTCGAGGTCATGCAAAGCTACGTTTTCCCGATTCACTACGGCGACGCCGAAACTTTAAAAGAGGCTGTGATTACCGCTCTTGACCCGGACACCGAACGCCTGCCCAGCCAAACGACGCGCATAAAAAATTCCGACGGCTCCTACACTTACCGCTATACCTATCGCGGCGAGGATGACGATTATCGTTCGAACGATTTCAAAAACATCACGCGCAAGGAAAGAGTTTATATCAATCCCGAAGTCAACGCGCTTGTCTTGTACGGGACGCCCGCCGAATATGAGCGCGTCAAAAATCTTTTGGCGACCCTCGACGTTGAGCTTAAGCAAGTTTCGGTTGAGGCGAGGATTTTGGCGATTGACAAGAACGAATCAAAAAATCTCGGCGTCGAATGGATGTGGTCGACGCTTCCTCAATATCCCGAACACGACCGCGACAGCTACACGCGAACCAACAGCGACGGAGTTGTCACGCAATACGAGGAAAATACTTACACGCGAAAATCAAATGACTCGACGGGCTACGGCATTATAAAATTCGGGCGCAGTCACGAGGGCTATCCTTTCGAATTTTATTACGGCGCGAAGATTAATGCTCTTGTCACGGACGGCAAGGCGAAAATTTTATCACGCCCGAATGTCACGACGATTCAAGGGCGCGAAGCTGTTATCAACGTCGGAAACTCTGTGCCCGTTCCGAAAATTTCTTCAACCAACACCGCCACCACAACTGAATTTGAATATCGCGACGCGGGAATCATTTTGAGGTACACGCCGCGAATCAACGCCGACGGAACGATAACCGCCAAGATTCACACGGAGGTGAGCACGCCGCAATACGTTGCCGAAATGGGAGCCTATCGATTCAACACGCGCTCGGCGGAGACAACCGTGACCGTGCGCGACGGCGAGCCTATGGTTATCGGCGGGCTTATCGGTGCGGAAGAAGAAAAATCCGTCAGCAAAATTCCTTTCCTCGGAGACCTGCCGATTTTGGGCGCGTTGTTCAGAAATCATCGCAAGGGCAAATCCGAATCCGAACTGATAATTTTTTTAACGGCGCATGTTTTGGGCGGCAACTCAAATGAAACTATATCCTTTGAACCTTAACATAGAAAATAAAAATTGTGTCGTGATTGGCGGCGGCGAAGTTGCCTTGAGGAAAATTCAAGGATTGTTGGCGGCGGGCGCGAAAGTCAAAGTCATAGCCCCCGAAGTCTGCGCGGGCGTCGAAGAACTTTTTCAACACGGAAAAATTTCTTTGATACGCGAAAATTTTTCGGAGGATTTGCTTGGCGACGAAATAATTTTAATCGCGGCGACGAATAATCCCGAAGTCAATCGGCGGGCAGCGGCGGCGGTTCAAGCGAAAAAATTTTTGGTCAATGTTGTTCAAGGCGCGTTCGGTAATTTTTTTGTGCCGTCAAGCATAAGACGCGGCGACTTGCTTTTGACAATTTCGACCGGCTCAAATTCCCCCGCCTTCTCAAAATTTTTGCGGCAGATGTTGGAAGAAGAGCTTGGAGAAAATTTCGGCGCGGGCTTGGAAATAATTTCGCATTATCGGCGGGAAGTCAAACGCCTCTTGCCGAATCCGAAGGCGCGAAAAATTTTTTGGCAAGAATTTTTAACGAAAGAAATTTGGGAACTTTTAAAAGCGGGCGAGCTTGACGACTTGGAGGAACGAATCAATCATGCACTTGAAAGTTTTGGGACTCAATCACAGAACGGCACCGATTGA